>NZ_WXYI01000030.1:0-14126 GCF_009872315.1 Gordonia sp. YY1
TACGCACAGCAATGTGTTCAGGTGACTGGTACTAATCGGCCGAGGACTTACCAACAACACCCACACACCACAAAACACTCATGTTTTGGTGTGTTCGCATCCACTATGACACTTCTGAAACAACACACCACACGGGGGCACGCCCCCGTGAACCCCCAACAACCCGTGTGGTTGCGGAGGGTTGAGGAACAAATAAACACACGCACACTTCGTGTGAGTGTTGTTTCACAACGTTACGGCGGCCATAGCGGAGGGGAAACGCCCGGCCCCATTCCGAACCCGGAAGCTAAGCCCTCCAGCGCCGATGGTACTGCACCCTAACCAGTGTGGGAGAGTAGGACACCGCCGAACACAATTTCAGAAAGGCCCCGCAACCCCAGGTTGCGGGGCCTTTCTCACGTCACCACTCGGCCATCGATTCCGTTCTCAGCTCAGGTGATTGACCTCGGCGAGCCCGTAAACCGGTGTGGGGATTCCCTCGAATCGGGCTTTGAGCTGGAGTGCCAGATAAAGCGAGTAGTGGCGCGACTGGTGCAGATTGCCGCCGTGGAACCAGAGACCGGGCTGCTGCGTCGGCTTCCACATGTTTCGTTGTTCGCCCTCCCACGGCCCGGGGTCTTTCGTGGTCTCCGACCCCAGTCCCCACACCTTGCCCACTCGGTCGGCGACCTCCTGACCCATGAGGTCTGCGGCCCAGCCGTTCATCGAGCCGAAGCCGGTTGCGTACACGACGACGTCCGCAGGTATCTCGGTGCCGTCGGCCAGGACGACCGACGTCTCGGTGAGGTGATCGAGTTGTCCGTGCACGAGCTTGATGGTGCCGTCGGCGATGAGCTCGCTTGCACCCACGTCGATGTAGTAGCCGGAGCCGCGTCGAAGGTACTTCATGAACAGGCCCGAGTCGTCGTCGCCGAAGTCGAGCTGGAAGCCGGCCGCCTCGAGACGATCGTAGAAATCCTTGTCCTGCTCGCGAATCCGGTCGTACACCGGTACCTGGAACTCGTGCATGATCCGGTAGGGGAGCGACGCGAACGTCAGGTCGGCCTTCTTCGTCGTCATCCCGGCGGCGACGGCCTCCTCGCTGTACAGGTCGCCGAGAGCGATGGAGCGCAGTGAGTCGGATCTGACGATGTGGGTGGACGACCGCTGGACCATCGTGGCGTCGACCCCGTTGTCGACGAGGGCTTTACAGATGTCGTGCGCCGAGTTGTTGGAGCCGATGACGACGACTTTCTTGCCGATGTAATCGTCAGGACCGGGGTGGGCGCTGGAGTGATGCTGTTCCCCGGCGAAGATGTCCTGCCCGGGCACCTCGGGGATGGCGGGCTTGCCGGACATTCCCGTGGCCAGGACGAGCTGCGTGGGATGCAACGTCCTCGCCTCACCGTCACGGTCGATCTCGACGGTCCAGCGGGCCGAGTTGTCGTCGTAGGTCGCCGAGAGGCAGGTGGTTCTGCTCCAGTACGGCACCTCCATGACCTTGGTGTAGAACTCGAGCCAGTCCCCGATCTTGTCCTTCGGCGCGAACACCGGCCAATTGTCGGGGAACGGCAGGTAGGGGAGGTGGTCGTACCAGACCGGGTCGTGAAGGCACAGCGACTTGTAGCGCTTTCGCCACTGGTCGCCCGGTCGATCGTGGCGGTCGACGACGATCGACGGCACGCCGAGTTGCCGGAGGCGCGCGCCGAGGGCGATGCCGCCCTGCCCACCACCGATGACCAGGACGTAGGGCTGTAACCCTCGCCCGAGTTCGCGCTCCTCGTCGGCTTTCTTCTCCGCCCACGAACGGGTGTCCGGGTCGGAGCCGTGCACCGCCCCCAGCACGCGTCCGGCGCCGCGTGGCTCCTCGTGGCCCTTGAGCTCCTGCAACGTCGTGAGCAGTGTCCAGGCCTTGTCCTGGCCGTCGGCGGCATCGGGTCGGAGTCGAAGGTGGCCCTCGCACCGTCCCACGGCTGTTTCGAACGAGATGAAGGCCGACACCACTCCGTCTCCGTCGTCGGATGCCGGTTCGGTCGTGCTGAAGCCGGACGGGCGGGTCTCGGCGAGTCGAGCGGTGAGCATGTCGGCGATCTGCTCATGCCCCTCGACCGTCTTGATGTTCCAGGTGAACGCCGTGAGATCACGCCAGTAGCTGTCGGTCAGGAAAGCGCTCGTCGCCCGTCCGACGTCGAGCGCCGCGAGTGCCGACTCGAACTCCGACAGCCATGTGTCGATCCGCTGTTGCGCGGAGTTGTCGATGCCGAGGGTCGGCTCCAGTGTCTGGGTCATAAGGTCTCCTTCTTCGTGCAGAGCGTCCGCGGATGGTGATGCGGACCACAATGTGGTGACCACAGGAGACGCCCCGGCCGCGTGGGGCGGCAAGGGTTGCACGGGGTTGCGAGGGCGCCCCGTGCTTTGCCGGACCGTGTGATGTGGCGCACAATCGAGATCGATGACCGCTTTCGATTCCGTATCCGACCTCGAGCCGGCTGTACAGGCCGGTGACGATCCTCGTGAGTTCGCCCATGTGCTCAGCGCTGTGCATCACGCCGCGATGTCCGGCGAGCGGATGCCCGCCCGTCCGCGCAGCGTGATCGACGACTCGTGGCGACGACTCCGCGAGGCCGGCCTCGACCCCGACACCGACGGCATGGCTGAGCGCGCACTGGAGTTCGACGAGCTCGAGGAGCGTCGCCGGGAGTCGGGGCTGGTCGAGGTCATCGACGAGTTGGCGCGCGGGTTGGAGTCGTTGATCGCCGACGGCGACAACATCCTCGTGATCGCGGATGCCGGCGGTCGTGTGCTGTGGCGGAGCGGGTCGTCGAGGGTCCTGAGCCGCGCCGATCACCTGGGGTTCGTCGAGGGCGCCGACTGGGCGGAACGCTCGGTGGGCACCAACGCCATCGGTACCGCACTGATGTCGGGCAGGCCGATCCAGGTCTTCTCCGCCGAGCACTTCGTCCGGAGCCATCATTCGTGGACGTGTACCGGTGCACCGATCAAGGATCCGAGGACGGGTGCCGTCCTCGGTGTCGTCGACGTCAGCGGCCCGGCCGCGACGATCCACCCGACCACCCTGGCGCTCGTACATGCGGTCGCCCGGCTGGCCGAGTCGCAACTGCGCGAACGACATCACCGACGTCTGGACTCACTGCGCGCAGTGGCGGCCCCGATCCTGGCCCGCTCGCCGGGGCCGGCGATGGCGGTCGATGTCGACGGCTGGGTGGCTGCGGTGGACACGTTGACCCCAAGGTCGCGGCTACTCCTGCCGCGCGGCGTCGGGCCCGGTCGGCTCTTCGTCTCGGCTTTGGGAGAGTGCCAAGTGGAGGCACTGCCGGGCGGCTGGTTGGTGCGTGTCACCGATGCCGCGGACCCGTCAACGACGCGGGTCAGCTTGCAGACGGTCACCTCCGGCTCCGGCGGCGCGCAGGTCGCCGTCACCGTCGAGGGCGCGAGCGGCGGATGGACACATCAGTGTTCCCCGCGGCACGGCGAGATACTCACCCACCTCGCACGACACCGCGGCGGCGTGACCGCGGCGCAGATGTCTGCCCACCTCTTCGGCGTCGACGACCGCACGGTCACGGTGCGGGCCGAGATGTCGCGCCTGCGCAAGCGTTTCGGCGGTCTGTTGACGGCCGGACCGTATCGCTTCGCTGATGGCGTGGACGTGCACCTCATCGACTGAGGTCGAAGTCGTTTCCGTTCAGTCGTATTCGGCGACGACCAACCCGTGATCAAAGGCGTAGACGATCGCAGCAGCACGATCCCGCAGATCGAGTTTGGTGAAGATATGGTTCACATGGCTTTTCACCGTCACCGACGAGATGCCCAGCGTCGAAGCGATCTCGGTGTTGGTCTGGCCGCGTGCGATCAACCGGAGAACATCGGATTCGCGGTCGGTGAGCTCCGGTGCGACAGGCACCTGTTCGCGTCCTGCCCGTCGGAAGCCCTGTAGCACCCGTTCGGTCACCGCGGGATCGAGGAAGGCGCCGTCACGCACCACGGCGCGAACCGCCCAGATCAACGCCTCGGCGGGGGAGTCCTTCAGGATGAAGCCCGCCGCGCCTGCCCGGAGCACCCGGGAGAGCAATACGTCGTCGTCGAAAGTGGTCAGTACCAGCACCGGTGGCGGTTCGCGGAGAGACTGCACCATCGTCGTGGCGGTGATGCCGTCGATGTTGCGCATCCGCAGATCCATGACGACGATGTCGGGCCGATGTTCGGCGATCCCGGCCAGTACCTCGGAACCGTCGGCACATTCGCCGACGATGTCGAAACCGTCACGGACGCGGAGAATCCGCCGGAGCCCGGTACGGATCAGCTCCTGATCGTCGACCAGGAGTACCCGGATCTGTTCGGTGCCGGCGTCGGTCGGCCCGAGCGATGTCACACGCTCACCCCCTTCGACCGAATCCCCTCGCTTGTGGTGCGAGCGGGCAGGGCGGCCCGCACCGACCACGTGTCGTCGGCGTGGAAGGTCTCGAGGGTGCCGCCGAGCAGAGCGGCACGCTGAGTCATTCCGTCTATTCCGGTTCCGTCGCAGGTCGGTCTACGACCGCACGGAGCGGGATTGTCGATCTCGATGGAGACGCTCTCACCGACTGTCACCGCGAGCCGCGCCCGCTTCCCGGTCGAATGCTTCACGACGTTGGCCAACGACTCCTGAGCGATGCGATAGACCGCGGCGCCGACCGGGTCGGTCAGCGAGTCCATGTCGCCGGCAACGGAATAGTCGATGTCGACTCCGGCCTTGCGATAGTCATCGACGAGTTGGTCGAGGTCATTGCCGGTCGGCGGCGGGGAGGTGGATTCCGACTGCCCGGTCTGGGCTCCCAGCACGTGCACGATCGAACGGATCTCGCTCATCGCCTGGCGACCCTGACGTTCAGCATCGGCGAGGGCGTCCACCGCCTCGTCGATGTCACGGTCCTGCTCGAGTGCGCGCCGAGCACCGGTCACGTTGAGCATCGTGATGGACAGCGAATGGGCAATCACGTCATGGATCTCGCGGGCGATGCGTCGGCGTTCGTCGCTGGCCGCCCGATCCGCGCGAGCTCGCAGGACACGGGCCTGGTTGTCGGCCAGTCGCTTCTGGATGAGGACCATGTACCCGATCAACCAGCCGCAGGCCACACCCAGCCCGTACAGCGCGGGTGCTTCGAGGTGTCCGACCGCACCGAACGCGACGATCACCGCGATGCAGACGGCGCCGACGACGAGCCCCACCCGCAGCGGGTACATGGCGGCGCCGATGGCCGTCATCAGTACGAGCTGGAGTGGGGCGGCGTCGGACGGCGTGGGGATCATCAGGAAGCAGACGGTGCTGGTGATGACCCCGAAACACGCATACGACGTCGGCGGCAGGGTGAGGTCGAGGGTGAGCGTGACGACGGCGAACGCCACCGCTGGGATCAGCCAGCCGATTCGGTCGAACGGGTACCGCTGGGCGACCGAGATGACTGTCACGACCACGCTGGCCGACAGGATGACCGCCGGGTAGAGCGGGGGATAGTCGCCGCCGGCCCGCTCGATTCGGCGGCGCAATCCCGAGCCGACACCGGCGGTGAAGTGCGTCACGGTTCAACCATAGTTCCACGCGTGGGCAGAACCTCCTCCTCGCGGTGGATCCGGCCCTCCACCCACGGGTGGAGGCAACCTCAATCCCCGGGATGGCGATCGATACGGCCGATCTTCCTAGCGTTGTGAGCAGCGGTAATCCGCCGCGATCACTCCACAGGGCGCGAGAGGACAAGACAATGGCTCTGCTCACCCGACATGATTCTCGATGGCAAAAGCTCGCCGGCGATCAGCTGCTCCCGGATCTGGATCCCCCGCGCCCGGTGGTGGTCGGCTGCAATGGCACCGAGGCCTCCCTGCGGGCAGTGAAACTCGCCGTCCGTACCGTCGGCGACTCCCGGACGCTCGTGCTGATCTGTGCGACGCGGCCGTCTCGACGCCCCGAGCCGCCCACCGACCTGCACGACGCCCTCAAGGACGAGGCGTACCTCCTGACCGGGCAGGCCTCGGTCGGCGAGCATCTGCGGACCGCCGCAGAGCTCGCGAAGTGGCATGGTGCGCGGCTGGTCACCACGACGAGCGAACACGGCAGCCCGGTCCCGGTGCTCCAGCGGGTCGCGGCGCGCGTCGGCGCCGGCGCGGTGTTCATCGGGTCCGACGGTCCGCGGCCGGGGTGGACGCCCCGCAGGCTCGGCGCCCGGCTCGACCGCGGCGTCGAACTGATCGTCACCGACGGTGCGGTTCATCACCGCCGACGCACCGCCATCCGGGAGGTGAGCGAACCGCGGGTGTCCTGGCCGGCGTCCTGGCCCGCGCCCGGTCTCGCAACACACTGAACCGTTCGCGCGCGGCACATACGAGATCCGTTCATACGGCGGGTTTCTCGATCGCGCCCAGCAGCGCGTCGACGATCTCGTTCGACGGACCTAGCGGCAGCGTGTGGTGGGTCCCGGTGCTCAGCGTCACGACGCGCGCCGTGGGCAAGGTGCTGCGGATCCGACGGGCCACCTCGGCGGTGTCATGTGCCCGACTCTGCGGGGCGAGGATCGCCGTGACCCGGGATGGGTCGGTGAGTCGAGAGAGCGCGGCCCGTCGGGGCCGCTTCGGTACGATCGTCCGAGTCTTCGGGAAACCGGCTCCTGCGCAATACATCTGGGTCCACAGCGGTTCCGGGTCGGTCCCACGTGTCTCCCACGAGAGAAACCGTCGCAGACGCGGGGGAGTGGGCGCGATGAGCGTCGGGATGGCGTGCTGCAGATAGGCGATACGGAGTCCTGCGAAACACGATGTCGGGTCGAGCAGTGCCAGGTTGCGTACGCGAGCACCGTGTTGCCCGGTCGCGAAGCCCAGCGCGATCATCGCGCCGTACGAGTGGCCGACGACGTCGACCGTGTCGGTGGCCGCGGGATGGACGGCGATGTGGGCGCTGCTGATTGCGTCGGGGATCCGGTCGAGAACGGCTGCGAGCCAGTCGAATAGCTCGGCGGGAGCTCGTGGGCTCGCAGCGCCGGGACGGGACCGTCCGGCGTCGCCGAGGAGGTCGACGGCGATGACGTGGCGACCGGTCGCCAGGTGTTCCATGACGTTCACATACGACATCGACGTGGCTCCGCCGCCCGGCAAAAGGACCAGCGGCACGGCGTCGAGGGGCACGGCGTCGGGGGTGTCCGGGCGCGGCCCGATGATCGTGACCCGGGTGATGCCGTGCGCCGTCTCGACATCGATCGGATGCCCTCCCGAGCGTGCGAGGAGCGCGTCGTAGGCGTCGAAAAACGCGATGCCCTGCGGCGTGGCGGCGAAGACGTCGAGTGTCGGGCGGACCATGGCACGAACCTCCGTCGGGGTATCTCGATTATCGAGAGACTAGATCATCGAGCGAAGTCGCGTACGGTGAACTCGTGACGAACGACGATCTGGTGCACCGGCTGCGTTCGCTGACCGTCGAACTCGATGTCTTCGGGGCCGGCTTCGCCGCCCGAAACGGGTTGCACGCCACCGATGTACGTGCCCTGATCGCTCTTCTGGACCGGGATCGGGCCGGCGCCGTCGCCTCTCCTGGGTGGCTGGCGGGGCATCTCGGACTCAACAGTGCGTCGACCACCGCGCTCATCGATCGACTGGAATCGAAGGGTCTGGTGGACCGCAGGCGCGACGACTCGGATCGTCGCCGGGTTGCGCTGCACGTCACCGACGCGGCCCAGGAGATGGGCTGGACCTTCTTCGGGCCGTTGATCGACCAGGTGATCGCGGTGGCCGACGGTTTCTCCGACGACGAACTGACCACGATCCGCACATTTCTGGACCAGGTCACCGCTGCGGTGGCGGGAGTCCGGACCCGCTGAGTGTCCTGGGTCCGCAGCCGCTGACCCTGTCCGCACACCGCTCACCTCAGGGTCGAACCGGAGCCGTCCGCCCGATGGTTACCGGAACATGACCATTGTTAATTCTGCGTTCCGGCCTGGCGTCAAAAAACCCTATGTTTGTAGTATTTGGCGAAATCCGTTTGGCGTCAGGAGATTCAGGCATGGCCACGACGAATGTGTATCCGACAGACGAGGGGGTCCCGGACCGGGACGCCCAGATGCTGGCCGAACTCGGTTATACGTCCGAATTCAAACGGGAGATGAGTCCGTGGGCGAACTTCGCCCTCGGCTTCACCTACCTGTCGCCCGTCGTCGGGATCTACACGGTCTTCGCCTATGCGATGGCACAGGCCGGCCCGCCGATGATCTGGAGCCTCGTCATCGTGGGCCTCGGGCAGTTCCTGGTGGCGCTGATCTTCAGCGAGGTCGTCGCCCAGTTCCCGGTCGCGGGGGGCGTGTATCCGTGGACACGCCGACTCTGGGGCCGGAAGTACGCGTGGATGACGGGCTGGGTGTATCTGATCGCGCTGCTCGTCACCATCGGTTCGGTCGCCTACGGATCGGGGCCGTTCATCGCGTCGCTCTTCGGCTACGAGGCGACCGCCTGGACCATCGCCCTGTGTGGTGTGGTGATGGTCGCCATCGCGACCGCCATCAACTTCCTCGGCACCAGGGTGGTCTCGGCGGCGGCCGTCTTCGGTTTCGCCGCCGAGCTGATCGGCGCCCTCGTGGTCGGCGTGTATCTGATCGCCACACACCGGCAGGTCGATCTGAGTGCCCTCTTCGACTCGTTCGGCGCCTCCGAGGGCAACTACGTCTCCGGCTTCGCGGCCGCCGCACTGATCGGTCTGTTCCAGTACTACGGCTTCGAGGCGTGCGGTGACGTCGCCGAAGAGGTGCCCAACCCGGGACGACAGATCCCCAAGGCGATGCGCCGGACCATCTACATCGGCGGTGCCGCAGCCACATTCGTCTGTCTGGCGCTCATCCTGTCGGTCTCCGACATCGGCGCGATCATCTCGGGCGAGGACACCGATCCGGTGACCACCCTGCTGACCGACGCCTTCGGCGACTTCGGCATGAAGATCATCCTGGTCGTCATCCTGATCTCCTTCCTCTCCTGTGTGATCAGCCTGCAGGCCGCCGCCAGCCGGCTCGCCTACGCCTACAGCCGCGACGACATGATCATCGGTGCGCGCCATCTCAAGAAGTTCGATGCCAAACGCGCGGTTCCGCCCTTCGCACTCCTGCTCGCCGGCGCGGTGCCGTGCCTCGTGCTGCTGCTGTCGAAATTCAGCGAGGACGCCTTCTCGAAGATCCTGAACTTCTCTGCGCTCGGTATCTACATCGCCTTCCAGATGGTCGTCCTCGCCGCGCTGCGGGCACGTCTGAAGGGGTGGGTCCCGGCGGGGGCGTACTCGCTCGGCAAGTGGGGGCTGCCCGTCAACATCGCAGCCCTCGCCTACGGCATCGTCGCGATGATCAACATGGCCTGGCCGCGCAACCCCGGAACCCCTTGGTACGACAACTACATCGTGCTGCTGTCCGGCGTGACCGTCCTGGTACTCGGCCTGCTCTACATGACCGTCCATCCGGTCCACGGAAAGAGTGACGCGCCGTATGCCGACGCGATTCCGAAGAAGACCGGGGAGTAGCGACCATGACGAACATCAGAGCTGTCGTGTACGGCGTCGGAGCGATGAACTCCGTGATCACCCGCTATCTGCTCGACAAGGACGTCGAGATCGTAGGCGCCATCTCGCGCAGTCCGGACAAGGTGGGCAAGGACCTCGGCGAGGTCACCGGACTCGACCGTCGACTCGGAGTGTCGATCAGCGACGACCCGCACGAGGTGTTCACGCGGACGAGTCCCGACATCGCGGTCGTCGCGATCACCAGCTATCTCGTGGACGCCGCGGAGCACTTCCGTATCGCACTGTCGCACGGGGTCAACGTGATCACGCTGTCCGAGGAAGCGCTCTATCCCTGGAACACCGCGCCCGAACTGACCGCGGAACTCGATGCACTCGCCAAGGAGCATGGCGTGACCATCACGGGCGGGGGTTTCCAGGACAGCTTCTGGGTGAACGCGGTCGCCCAGCTGATGGGCACGGCACACCGCATCGACTCGGTCACCGGGACGAGTTCGTGGAACGTCGACGAGTACGGCCCGGAACTGGCCGAGCTGCAGCAGGTCGGCGCGACGATCGAGGAGTTCGACGCCTGGTGCCGAGAAGCCGTGCGTCCGCCCACATTCGGCCGGATCGCTCTCGATGCGCTGGTCGCCGGAGCGGGGCTGACGCCCAAGCAGATCCTGACGCGCACCGAACCCGAACTGGCACACGAGACTCTGCACTGTGCTGCCCTGGGGATCGACGTCCCGCCGGGAAAGTGCATCGGCTTCACCGACATCGACGAGATCCGCACGGAAGAGGGCCCGGTCTTCGTCTTCCGGATGTCCGGCCGGCTGTACGGCCCCGACGACAGCGATGTCAACGAATGGACGATCCACGGCGAACCCGATCTGGTGATGTCCAACGGCACCCCGCCGACGATGGCCACCACCTGCACCCAATTGGTGAACCGTATCCCCGACGTGCTCGACGCCGACCCGGGATTCGTGACCGTCGTCGATCTGCCCAGGCTGCGCTACCGGCACGGTCGGCTGCACGACCACCTGAGCAGGTGGTCATCGGATCGTTACATCGTGCGCGAAGAACTCTAACAATAGAGTATTTGGATGGACATCATGAGTGAAGTGGACGTGGCACCGCGCGTGGCGGTGGTCGGCGCGGGACCGTCGGGTTGTTTCACCGCACAGCAACTCCGCAAGCAGTGGCCGGAGGTGGAGGTCACCGTCTTCGACCGGCTACCCACCCCGTTCGGGCTCCTTCGCTACGGCGTGGCTCCCGACCATCAGGGCACGAAGAACGTGATCCGGCAACTCTCGCGGGTATTCGACGATCGGACTCGCTTCGTCGGCAACATCGAGCTCGGCCGGAACCTGTCGATCGAGGACCTGCGAGCCGCGTTCGACGTCGTGGTCCTCGCGACGGGCCTCAGCGGAGACCGCCGTCTCGGCATCCCGGGCGATGACCTGCCCGGCATCGTGGGGTCCGGGCGCTTCACCCGATGCGTCAACGACCATCCCGCCGCCGGCGACCTGCCGACGGTGGGCCGGAGGGTGGTCCTGGTGGGCGGCGGCAACGTCGCCATGGACATCATCCGGCTGCTGTCGAAGCAGCCCGACGAATTCACCGGTTCCGATCTGCACCCGGACACCCTCGGGAGACTGAGATCGGAGGGCCCACGGCGGATCGACGTGGTGGTGCGCTCCACGCCCACCGACGCCAAGTTCGACCCGGTGATGATGCGTGAACTGGCGCACCTGGCGTCGACGGAGTTCCGCCTCGCCGATGCGGGGGTGCTCGCCACGGCAGAGTCCTCCGACCCGCGGAGTGCGGCCCTGGCCCACGTCGTCGAACGCGAGAGCCCGGCGGCACCGGCCACGACGGTGGTGTTCCACTTCGGATCGACCCCGGTCGAGGTGATCGGCACCGACCGCGCGGAGGCCGTCAAGGTGCGCACCGGCGTGCACACCACGACTCTCGCGTGCGACACCGTCATCACCGCAATCGGTTTCGAGTCGGCCGTAAACGACGACCTCGACCTGACGCTGTACCGCGACGCCGATCCGGGAGAGGATTTTCTTGCTCCGGGCCTGTACCGCACCGGGTGGCTGCACAGTTCCACCGGAGCGCTTCCCGAGATGCGGGCCCGTGCCCGGGCGTTGGCGGCCCGAATCCGCCGCGATCATGCCGGTCACCATCCGGCCCGTCCGGGTCTGGTGGCAATCCCTTACGAAGTGATCGACCGGACCGTCGATTTCGACGGCTGGATGCGGATCGACGAGGCGGAGGTCGCCTCGGCCTCGCCCGGCCGCATCCGGCAGAAGGTCCGCGAGGTCGACGCGATGCTGGCGTTGGCCCGCACCGTGCCGGCCGAATCGGTCTGCTGAGACGGCAGGCCTGCAGTGAACCCGAGAATCACCCGAACACCCGAGATGGAGTGTGGAGAATCATGACCGACGTAACTGTCCTGTTCGGAACCGAGACCGGCAACGCCGAGATGGTCGCCGACGACATCGCTTCTGCCCTGGGGGAATTCGATATCGAGGCCACCGTGGTGGGGATGGAGGACTTCGACGTCGCAGATCTGGCCGCCTCCGGCACGGTCGTGCTCGTCACCTCCACCTACGGAGAGGGTGAACTGCCGGCGACGACCCAGCCCTTCTTCGATGCGATGAAGGCGGCCGAGCCTGACCTCACGGGTCTGCGGTTCGGGGCCTTCGGCCTCGGCGACAGCACCTACGACACCTACAACAACGCGATCGACATCCTCGTCGGTGCGGTGACAGACGCAGGAGCGACACAGGTCGGCGCAACGGGCCGGCACGATGCCGCGTCCTTCCAGCCGGCGGACGGACCCGTGGCCGAGTGGGCCAAACAGTTCGCCGAAGCCCTCTCTGATCGAACTCGACGAGGAGGACATGAGATGACCGCTGCGTCCATCGATCGCGAGCTCGTGCCGTGGTCGGATCCCGAATTCAGGAACAACCCCTATCCCTGGTATAGGCGACTGCAACAGGACCATCCGGTGCACAAGCTGGAGGACGGCACCTACCTGGTGTCCCGGTACGCCGACGTGAGTCATTTCGCGAAACTGCCCATCATGAGCGTCGAACCCGGATGGGCCGACGCCGGGCCCTGGGCGGTCGCGAGCGACACCGCGCTGGGTTCGGATCCCCCGCATCACACCGTGTTGCGCCGGCAGACCGACAAGTGGTTCACGCCGAAACTGGTGGACGGCTGGGTCAGGACCACCCGTGAGCTGGTCGGCGACCTGCTCGACGGTGTCGAGGCCGGTCAGGTGATCGAGGCCAGGCGCGACCTCGCCGTCGTCCCCACCCACGTCACGATGGCACGCGTCCTACAACTACCCGAAGACGATGCCGACGCCGTGATGGAGGCGATGTTCGAGGCGATGCTGATGCAAAGCGCGGAGCCCGCGGACGGCGATGTCGACCGGGCTGCAGTCGCTTTCGGCTATCTGAGTGCGCGCGTCGCCGAGATGCTCGAGGACAAGCGGGTGAACCCGGGCGACGGCCTGGCCGATTCGTTGCTCGACGCCGCCCGCGCCGGGGAGATCACCGAGAGCGAGGCTATCGCCACGATTCTGGTGTTCTATGCCGTGGGGCACATGGCCATCGGGTACCTGATCGCCTCGGGTATCGAACTGTTCGCTCGTCGGCCCGAGGTTTTCACCGCATTCCGCAACGACGAGTCAGCACGTGCGGCGATCATCAACGAGATGGTCCGGATGGACCCGCCACAACTGTCTTTCCTGCGGTTTCCTACCGAGGACGTGGAGATCGGCGGTGTGCTCATCGAGGCCGGATCGCCCATCCGCTTCATGATCGGTGCGGCCAATCGCGACCCCGAGGTCTTCGATGACCCGGATGTCTTCGACCACACCCGCCCGCCTGCGGCCAGCCGCAACCTGTCGTTCGGTCTGGGGCCGCATTCCTGTGCGGGACAGATCATCTCGCGTGCCGAGGCAACGACTGTCTTCGCCGTGCTGGCCGAACGGTACGAGCGGATCGAGTTGGCCGAGGAACCCACCGTGGCGCACAACGATTTCGCCCGGCGCTACCGAAAACTGCCGATCGTCCTGTCCTGAAAACCGATCCGATCTCACCTGCCCGCGACCCGCGGGCAGCTCGATCCACCCGAGAGGAATCATCATGTCCGACACGCTCGCGTCCGCTGCCGCGGTCCTTCAGAAGTTCTCCCTGGACACCTTCGACGGCCTGGAGTGGGAGGTGATGGAGGAACTCCCCGATTTCTGTACCCGGGTCGGCGACAACACGATGAAGATCTCCATACTCGCGGGCGACGGGGTCAGTCCCGGCACGATCGCGGCATGGTCATGTGATCACCACGGTTTCACCTACGAGAACATCCCGGCGGCCGAGGCGGCGTTCGTTCTCGAGGGCATCGCGAAGATCACCGACGCGAGCACGGGCGAGGAGACGCTGGTCCATGCCGGCGAGGGCTTCCACCTGCCCGTCGGGTGGTCGGGGAGCTGGGAGGCCGTCGAACCCGTCCGGAAGATCTACCTCTTCCTCCCGGCGGACGGACCCGTGGCCGAGTGGGCCAAACAGTTCGCCGAAGCCCTCTCTGATCGAACTCGACGAGGAGGACA
>NZ_WXYI01000031.1:0-14039 GCF_009872315.1 Gordonia sp. YY1
TAACATTCACCACGACTCGTTGATCACAACGCGTGGCTCACGCCGGTCCGAAGTCCACCACCCCAAGGGGCGCTATCTGGCTCCATCGTCAGCACGACCCGGCCATCGGCGTCGACGAGCTGTCCAGCGCAGCGCAGATCTGCGCGGTCTGTGGTCGGTGCGTCACCGCGGAAACGCGGAGAAACTCCGAGGATCGTGATGCTGGCCGTGTGAATGACGTCCGGGCGAAGCGGATTGGGCAGACGCATGCGTTCGATGCCCTTGCCGGCCACCAGGGCCAGCCGAGGAACGAACATGCGCGAAGCCAGACCGGAGTAGAGCGCCAGAGAATGCGCCGCGCTTCCGATGATGCCGCCGAACGGCCCGTTCGCCGCCACTTCCCGGCTGACATGAATCGGCAGCGGATCGTACTGGCTCGCGAAGTCGATGATCTCGACTTCGGTCACGCTCGCCGTGCCCAACTCGAAGACCTCCCCCGCTGACAGGTCCTCGGCATACAGCCTGGTCATCTCGCCTGAGGCGTGAGGGTCCGACAGTCCCGACCCGGGCGACGCTGGAGTCATAAATCTAAAGTAGCTAGATTACGAGGGGTCAGCAAACCGGGCGGAGTCCAACCGGGCCGGGCTGATCTGACGCACTGTCCACGACCGACAGTTCCGACTCAGGTCGCGGCGGGATAGGTGACCTGATTCTGCGGGCCGACGACCGCGCCGGCACTCAGATGCGCGGCATCGACATGGCCGGCGCCGAGAATGTGCCACACGTCCTCGCCGCGGGCGAGCAGATGGTCGGCGATGATCCGCCGGTGACACCGCCACCACACCGCCTCCGAGCACATCAGCGCCACGCGCGAGTCCTGCCCCCTCCCGCGCAGTCCGGTGAGTGCATCTGCGAACTCGTCGGACAATGCATGGTCGGCATAGTTGTGGAAGCTGCGGTTCTCCCACCACCCGTTGACATCGACCGGCACGTCCTGACTCACCGGACGCCGCCCGGTGAGTCCTTCAGCGTGCCAATACCCGATCCCCGATTCGTCCAGGCTCCCCGTGAGCGCGTCCTGGTCGAATTGCGGGTATCGAGTCGAGCCGGGGAGCCTCCGGACGTCGGCAACCACCTGAATGCTGCTCGCGGCGAGCAGATCGATGAACTCGGCAAGGGTCCGAGTGGAGTGACCGATGGTGAAGAACGGCTCGCTCCGGATCGTCTGCGCTGATCGCCCACTTCGCGGCATCTCCCCATCGTAGGTAGACGACCACAACCCGGCGCGGGACATTCACCTGTCCGTGAGACACATTCTCCGAATTGTCCCGATCCGCCCATATGGCGACGCTCCACCTGATCCAATGACTGGCAGCTACATCGTCGGCAGTGTCTGAGAGGTCGGAATGGCGCATCACTACCCGGAACTGGCGGAGCGCGTCACCCGGCAGGCCGACGAGTTACCCGAGCTGTACGGCGATTTCGATTTCGCCGTCACCCCGGAGCGTTTCACCACCGATCCGGGTGTGAAGTCAGCCCTGCTGACTCGGTTGGGCGATCGCTCCAGGTACCTGAACGATCCGCGCCTCCTGGAGTTGGTGCACACCTCGACATTTCTGGCCGACGTCCCCGCGGACCGAGTGGCAGCACTGGCCACGCGGTATCCGGTCGCCGAGCTGGTGAGCTTGGTTCGCCGCGTGTGCCGCGAGGGCGCGGAGAACGTCCCCGAGGCTCCACCCGAGATCGCCGAGCTCATCGCGGTGATGCAGGAGAAACCCGATTGGATCAACTTCGATCTCGTCGAGGACGGCGCCACGTACTCGCGCCTGTATGCCGCGCTCGTCTCCCCCTTCATGACTCGGGGCGCGTTCCTCGCGACGTTCACCAACAGCTATGCGGCACTGCCGATGACGATCACCGGAGCACTGTCGGGCACCCGTGCCGCGCATCGTGTCAACGAGACCACGGCCTACTTTGCGGTGACGGCACTACCCGGCGGTCTCGAACGCTTCAGCGCGGGCTTCGAAGCCACCGTCATGGTGCGACTCATGCACTCGATGGTCCGGTTCAACGCCCTGCAACGAACCGGCCGCGGCCACAACAGCAAGAAGCGGACCTGGGACACCAGGATCTACGGGTTGCCGGTCCCGCAGATCGATCAGTTCCCGGCCGGAATGATCGGTCCATACCAGAAGGCGGACAAGGCAGTGCGGGCCAACCGCGAACTCCCCTACGACGAGCGGGCGATGGTCGAGTTCCACCGCTACCGCGGCTACCTGCTCGGACTTCCTGAAGAACTGCTACCCGGATCTCCGCGGGAGATCGTCGATCTGTTCAACGCGCGCGCCGCGACGCTGCGACACGGCTACGACGACGAATGCCGCAAACTCGTCACGTCCACGATGAATGCCTACCTGCGCCCGTCCGGGAGCACCTTCGACCGCGCCGCCGATGCCGTCGAAAAGAGTTACAGCAAACTGGCATTCGCTGCCGCCTTCTGCGAGGGCAATCTGAAGAAGGCAGCCGACATGGGCGTCGACCTCTCGGTCAACGACTTTGCCCGCGCCGCCGTGACAGCGCCCTTGCTGACCGGTCGGTTCGCCGCCGTCCGCATCGCGGGCAAGGTCCCCGTGCTACAGGATGTCGCCGATCAGTACATCACCGCCTTGGTGAAACGACGCCTCGACGATTACGGAATCCCGGCGTACACAACCGATTCCCGCGAATACGCGCACTGACGACGCCCACACGCGCGTCGAACGGCAGCTCGTGCTCCCGCTGCCGCGGGCGAGTCAGTTGAGCTTCCTGGCCCGTGGAGCCGCATCTGTAAGGGAGGCCGCCGGGACGACCGCGCCTCGGATCACTCGGAGTGCACGGCTCTTCCCGCGACCAGGCGTTTCCATCCGGCGTTGGACGACGTCCATGCCGAGGGTGAACACGGTCAGGCCAATGGGGGCGAACAGTCCCACGATGAGTCCGGCCATGTCTCATACCTTTCGTTCTTCCGACACGTGAAGCGCGAGGGTTACATAACCATCCGGCTCGGCGGGTAAACATCGCCGCGGTCGGAGCCGTCGGGAATGAGTCACCGAGGATCGATCCGGAACACTCCACATCGTCCGGCGACAGCAGCGAAGGCGTCCGGCGTGACATCGGTGACCACGCCGGCGTCCTTCATCATTTTCGGGCCGTCGCTGCCCGCAAGCTCGGGCCAGGCACGGAGCACCGGAACCGCCTGGTCCGCGGGCAACTCGGTAAGTCGGACGTCGGTCACGTCTCCGCGAATCGACAACTGCGCGAGTCCATCGGCTGCGCGGACGTTGCGCGCCCAGTCGGCGCCGGGAAATCCCTCGAGGAGGTAACGCTCTCCATCCAGAGTGATCACGGTCAGCGGAGTGCGCCGCGTCTTTCGACTCTTTCGGCCGGTCACGATCAGGACCGGCAACTCCTTCATCGCACCGAAGCGCTGCATGAACAGGAACATTTTGTTCATCGGCTTGAGCCAGCGGGGCGCGGGGGTTCGCCGTGACGTGGGCATGATCGATCCTTCCGACACCTTACTTCGTACACCGTATCGGGTTCATCCCGCGTAAACCGCCTTATCTCGCTCCGCTCCCGGCGACGGGTTCGCCCACACCACCAGCGGCACGATCAGCGTTGTACGTCGATCACCAGTCGCGTCGGATTGGTCAGCACGTCGACGCTGAACGGCCTCGCGGGTTCGGATACGCCGATGAAAGACTGTGTGACACCTTCGAATACGAGCGCGCTCCGCACCTCCACCACCGAGCCGCCGGGTTGCGCGCGAACCGGATCAGGACCGTCATAGGGTTCGACGCCGCTGTCGAACGGGTACGCCGACCCCGTGATCCGAACTTCCAGGATCGCGTTGCCCGCGACGTCGACCGGGAATCCACTGCCGTCCTGGACAGCCTCGTCGACGTAGGACACCCGCCAGCCAGGCAGACCCGTACCACCGAGCTCGTAGACGACTCGATCGAATCCGTCGTGCGTCCCGATACGGATATCGGTAACGGTGAGTCGCGCACCCTCACTCGCGGGCGCGCTCTTCGGACCGGCATCCCCACCCTCAGTGGTGATCTCGGAGTTCGCCGGACTCGTCTCCATCGGAGGCGTTGACGTCACCGTCTCGGTGACAGTCGCCGCGACGCCGCCTTCACCGTCCGTCGTCGAGCAACCCGCCACCACCAAAGCAACGATGGTCGCGACGACCGAGGACCATATCCGGATCATGAGCGACCAGCGTACCGGCGGATCAGGGCCAGAAGATGGTGCCATTCAGGAAGTCCTGGGCGAAACGACCACCGCTGCGATATTCGCCGCCGAGGGGGACGCCGTAGTAGCCCTTTGCGCCGCCGTGTGCACGCCACTTCTGCAGGATTCCACCCCACACGATCTGGGCGCCGCCGGCCTTGGACCACGTCACGACACCCCCCTGGAAGTCGTTGCTCCGCCCGCTTCCCGACTTGTACTCGTTGGTGACGGGGAATCCGAGCGCACCGCGCTCGGCTCCGACCTTCTGCCAGCGGGTCCGGATGGCGCCGCCGACCTGGTGTGCCGTGCCGCCGTCGACCGCAGGATGCCAATAGAACGACGCGTCGCGAGCGAACGTCTGGTAGCGGCCGCGCTTGGCAGAAGCACGTTCGGGCCCGGTCGGTACACCCCACTTCCAGAACCCGCCACTCTGTGCGTAGGCCTCTTCGATCTTCCCTCCGACCAGGATTCCGTTGATCACCCGATCGGCCTGCGCGCTCGGCGCCAGAACGACGAGGGACATCACAGTCGCCAGGATCGCCAGGCCCAGCGACGCGAACCGAGGCCGGGTGCGACCGGCGGCTGATCGGCTGACACGGGAGGTGTACTGAAGGGAAGAGGAAAGACCGGGCATGCGCGTGATCATACGGACACACCGCGCATATCGTTAGGTCAGCTCACAACGCCCGTCCCTAACCTGTCGGTTGCGGGAGGGCACGACGATAACAGAGCATGCGCTCTGTTATCGTCGTGCCATGCCGCGGCCCAGAACGCACGATCTCGAGCGGTTGCTCGATGCTGCCGAAACGCTGGCGGTCGAATCCGGCGCTGCAGCAGTGACGGTGCGGGCCCTCTCAGATCTGACGTCGGTCTCCAACGGCGCGATCTATCACGCGTTCGGGTCCCGCGCGGGGCTCGTCGGGCGGGTGTGGCTTCGCGCTGCGCGGCGCTTCCTGGGTACGCAAGGCGCTGCGGTGGATGCCATCCTGGCCGGCGGCGAGGGTCATGGTCATACCACCGCGGTGGAAGCCGTGGTCGCAGCGGCTGACGCGCCGGCCCGCTTCACGCTCGACCACCCGACGTCCGGGCGGTTCCTGCTCACGGTGAACCGCCACGAACTCCTCGGGTCGGGTGAACTACCCGACGACCTGGCCGATGAACTCCGCAACCTCGACCAGGACCTCGTCGACCTGTTCGTGAAGCTGTCGCAAGCGGTCTGGGGACGAACCGACCGCCAGACGGTGGAGATCATCAGGGATTGCGTGGTCGAACTCCCGACCGCGCTTCTTCTTCGCGGTCGACGCACGGCGGATGCGGCCGTGCGCGAGCGCCTCGCAACCGCCGTCCGTGCCGTGCTGACACTCGATCCTCCCGGATCCGACTCATCGTCAACTGCCTCAACGTCTCTCGACAGATAGGAAAACCTCCGATGGCTACAACCCTCGACTTTCATGACGACATCGCCGTGCTCACTCTCGGTGAGGACGAGAACCGCTTCTCCCCTGCGGTTCTCGAGTCCATCGACGAACACCTCGACAGAGCCGAGTCCGCAGCCCGCGGCCTGGTCACCGTCGGCTCGGGCAAGTTCTATTCCAACGGACTCGATCTCGAGTGGCTTCTCGCCAACGGCGACAAGGCTGACGCGTATGTCGAACAGGTGCAGGAACTCTTCGTCCGGATCCTGACCTTCCCGCTGCCGACGGTCGCCGGTGTGAACGGTCACGCGTTCGGCGCAGGGGCGATGTTCGCACTCGCTCACGACTATCGGCTGATGCGCGAGGACCGCGGCTACTACTGCTTCCCCGAGATCGACATCAACATTCCGTTCACGGCGGGCATGGCCGCCCTCATCCAGGCCAAGGTGACACCACAGACCGCAGTCACCGCCATGACCACCGGACACCGGTATGCCGGACCGGAAGCTGTCGCAGCCGGTCTCGTCGACGCCGTCGCCGATGAGAACGACATCGTCTCCGGCGCGCTCGATCGACTCAAGCCGCTCGTCGGCAAGGACTCGAGCACCCTCGGTGCGATCAAGTCCACCATGTTCCGTTCCGTCACCGAAGCACTGCGCCAAGGCCGTACCCGCTGACCCCAGCGGACTTCCTGTGCCTCACAGCGTCCTGTGGACGCGTAGGTCAGTCGGGGGACGTTTCGCGCGTTTTGCGTCGATTTTGAAGAACGCCGTCTAGCTTTGGTTCCGACCTGAGCGGCGGAGGCCAGATGAGCGACCAGACATCCCAGGACGATACGAACGAGGTGTCCGTCGAGTTCGGCTACACACCGGAGCTGAAACGGACCCTCGGCTCATTCCAGGTGTTCGCCGTGTCCTTCGCGTTCATCTCGGTCGCGGTCGGCATCTTCGGCACCTACGGCATGTTGCTGAACAATGCGGGCCCAGTGGGCATCTGGACCTGGCTGATCGCGCTGGCGGGACAGATGCTGGTGGCATTGGTGATCGCCCAGTTCGCCGCCCGCATCCCGCTCAGCGGATCGTCGTACCAGTGGGCGTCCCGACTCGCCAACCCACGCGTGGGTTGGATCTTCGGTTGGCTGACCTTCTGTTACCTCATCGTCGGACTGATGGCGATCGACTTCGCGATGGCCAGCCAGTGCTTGATGCCGCTGTTCAACATCTCTCCCGACGAGCACACCGCCCGCGTCCTCACCGTCGTGATCCTGCTGGTTCAGGCGACGCTGGCGATCGCATCGACTCGACTCGTCGGGCTGATCAACTCGCTGGCAGTGGGCGTCGAGGTCACGATCGTGGTGGTACTCGTGATCGCCCTGTTGGTGGCGGTCGCGGTGACCGGGGACGGTTCGGCCGGCAATCTCGGATCGCGCGGCGTCGCATCGGATTCAGCTGATTACTTCGCCTTCGGCGGCGGATTGATGGCGGTGATGATCGTCGGACTGGCAACTCTGGTGGGTTTCGACTCGGCAGCCAACATGGCCGAGGAAGCCAAGGATCCGCACCGGACCGTGCCCCGGGCCATCGTCGGTTCGGTCGCAGCGGCCGGCATCCTGGGGATGCTGTTCCTCATCGGGCTGACAGTGGCGATCGACGACATCGACAAGGTGACCGCCTCGGAGTCGCCGGTGGCGACCATCATGCGAGACCAGTTCGGGGCACCGATGGAGCGAATCCTGTTGGTGGTGATCGCGATCGCCTTCTTCGACGGCGGACTGGTGTCGATGACGTCATGCGCGCGCATGGTGTTCGCGATGGCGCGCGACGGGCGGTTCCCGGCGCATCAGCTCATGCGACGGGTCAACAAGCGATCCCAGACCCCGATCGCGGCCACCGTGCTCCCGCTGGTGATCGGGATCGTCGTGATGATCGTGCTGCCGGGCGACGCGCTGATCGAACTCATCACCGCGGGCACTCTTTTCCCCGCGATCACCTACGGACTCGTCGTCATTCTGTATCTGGCCGTCCGTAAACGCCTGGACCGTAAGCGCGGCGCCTTCGACCTCGGCCGGTTCGAGTTGCCGGTGGCCGTCGCCGCGCTGGTGTGGTCGGTCTGCGCCGTCGTCATCCTGCTCTCCCCCATCGACGCGACCGTCCCCATGATCATCGTCGGCGGGTTGATCCTCGTCGGTGGACTCTATTTCGGTTTCCTGCTGGTGTTCCGGCGAGAGGTCCTCGACAGCGAGCCCGGACAGGACGTGTTCTCCGACACCGACCGTCGCACCGACCCGGACCCGCAGGACGCCGGCGTCTGATCAGCCGGACCGGCCGCCGTGGACTAGTCGTAGACAACGTCACGACCTTCCCGGCGCAGCACCTCCAACCCCTCGCGAAATCGTTGCAGGAACTCGGGCGAATGGGGTGTCCAGTCGGTCATCTCCCCGACGACCCGGACGGGCCGGTCGCTGCGAAACGAGTGCGTCGGGTTGCCCGGGAACTTCTTGTCGGTGACGTTCGGGTCATCTTCCACCGGGCCTTCGGGCTCGACGACGTAGACCCGGCACGGACCGTCCCCCTGCGCCATCTCGGCGGCAAGCACCGCTCCGTCGAGCACTTTCGTCATGTAGACGTAGTTCGCTGTGTGTTCAGGTCGGTAGTTCGACCGGTGACCTGGCACCAGGTGGTCCCCGACCTTCAGGTCGGCCTTGGTGCCGTGAAACCAGACGCCCGATTCGTGCACCGTGAATCGTTCGGGTGTATCTGCCATCTCCGCCAATGCGAATCCTTCCGTCCGTGACAGTTGCCGAGCAATTGTGCACGCTCGCCGGGGCCTTGCCGCAAGCCCCGTTCCTGGCGTTATTCTGAAAGTGGAAAGAGACGCGTCCGTCGTCTCCGGTCACAATTCCCCACCCCGAAATCACCGCCGGCGTGTTTGAATTCGGCGTGCGCGTATGTCATCTGATCTCAACAGCCACTGTGGCTCTCGTCGTCATCGGGACCGCCGGATGCTCCGCCGGGTCCGATGAGCCGGCTCCACAGTCGTCGTCGGTGAGCGCGACAACTCACGCGCCCACGGCAGCACCACCTGTCCCCCAGAGCTCAGATGGAATCGACATCGAGCGAATCGAGTACCTCGGTCCCGCCGACGCCGACCCTGCCGAGAACTGGGCAAACCTGTACCTACCTGCCGGGGACCACGAGGACGGATCCGTCCCGCTGGTCACCATCGTTCACGGCGGCGGTTGGGAGAGTCGCGCCGGCGCAGAGCAGTTCGACGAGATGGCCCGCGACCTCGCCGGCCGCGGACTGGCCGTCTACAACGTCGAGTATCGCCGGGTCGGCACCGGTGGCGGCTGGCCGACGACCTTCCACGACGTGGCCCGAGCACTCGACCACGTGCCCACGATGGCCGAGACCCATCCGCAGCTCAGCATCGACGACGAGCTGGTGATAGGCCACAGTGCCGGTGCACAATTGGCGGTCTGGGTCGGCACCCGACACCGGCTCGAGGATGACGAAGTGGGCTCTCGCCCAGCGTTTGTCCCGTCCCGGGTGGTGTCCATCTCAGGTCCCTTGGACATGCGCTATGCCGTGAACCACGGCAACGGCCGGGTCATCAAGCAGATCCTCGGCGGCACACCGGAACAGGTGCCTGGTCGCTATGCCTCGGTGGACCCGATCCAGAACCTCGACCCACAACTGCCGGTGATCCTCTTCCACGGTCTCGCCGACGACGACGTGAATCCGGACAACTCGCGGCACTACACCGCCGCCGTCCGAGCGGCGGGCGGCACCGCGGAACTGCACCTGGTCGACGGCGAAACACACACCTCGCTGGTGCATCGCCAGTCCCCCGCCTACCAGCAGATCATCGAGCGACTGACCGCCGTGGCCAGAGCAGAACTCGAGAAGTTGCGAGACGAGTGACCAGACGCTCGTGACCGATCCACGGTGTAGTCGATTCCTGCCGGTGTCCGCGCTACATCGTTGCAGCCGAATCGATGTGGCCTTCGAATCCGAAGCGCTCTGACAGGGAACGATACTGCTCAACGAGGTCCGGATAGGAGGGGTCAGCGCGCGCTCGGGCCAACAGGGCGCGCACGTGTGCCGCTGTTGCCCGCGCTGTCATCCAGTCGCCGGTGTTCGGAACGCCCAGTAATCGGTCGAGCGACCTCTTAGCCTCGACGAGGTCGACTTCGTCCCCGCGGTCCACCAGAACCTCCGCCAGAATCCCGGAAGCCGGCATCGCGTAGCCACAAGAGGACGATCCCCACCGCATACTCCGCGAACATCAAGGCGTTGTCATCGGCAACCCGCTCCGATGTCCGCAGCACCTCTTCACCGATGTGGAGGGCACGATCATCGGCGCGAAGAACTACGAACTGTATCGCCGCTGCAACGGGTCTGTCCGATATTCGGTGTAAGCGGCGGTTTCCGATTGCTCGGCGGGTCAGCGTTCTTCGGCTGCGGGCATACGATCGGCGAACGTGATTGCCAGGGCGTTGAGCGCTGGCTTCCAGCGTACGGCCCACTTCGTCTGACCGGTACCCTTCGGGTCCAGCGACCGGGTGACCAGGTAGAGCGTTTTGAGTGCGGACTGCTCGTTCGGGAAGTGCCCGCGAGCGCGCACCGCACGCCGGTAGCGGGCGTTGAGACTTTCGATCGCGTTGGTAGAGCACAACACTCGCCGAATCTCGACGTCGTAGTCAAGGAACGGAATGAACTCCTCCCACGCGCTCTCCCACAGGGTCACGATCGCTGGGTACGGCGTGCCCCACTTTTCAGCGAATTCCTCCCACCGCAGCCGGGCCTCAGCGGCGGTCGACGCGGTGTAGATCGGTTTGAGATCGGCGCTGATCTTGTCCCAGTACTTGCGGGAGGCGTACTTGAAGGTATTGCGGATCAGATGGATGATGCACGTCTGTACCGTGGCCAACGGGAACGCGGCAGATACACTGTCGGGCAACCCTTTCAACCCGTCACAGACAACGAAGAAGATGTCGCGGACACCCCTGTTCTTGAGGTCGGTGAGCACCGCCAACCAGAACCTGGCCGACTCACCGCCCCCGTCGCCGGCCCACATGCCTAGGATGTCTTTGTGCCCGTCGAGATCAACACCGATCGCGGCGTAGATCGGCCGGTTACGCACCTGCCCGTCACGGATCTTGACCATGATCGCGTCGATGAACACCGCCGCGTACACCTTCTCCAGCGGGCGTGCCCACCAACCCACCATCTCCTCGATGACCCGATCAGTGATGCGGGAGACGGTGTCTTTCGACACCGACGCACCGTAGACATCGGCGAAATGCGCCGAGATCTCTCCGGTCGTGAGGCCTTTGGCATACAGCGACAGCACCACCCGATCCACATCGGTGACGCGACGTTTGCTCTTACCGACAATCACCGGGTCGAAGGTGCCGTTGCGGTCGCGGGGGACCTCGATCGGCACCTGCCCGCACGCGTCAGTCAGGACCCGTTTCGTGCGCGTGCCGTTGCGCGAATTGCCGGTGTTGCGGCCGGCCACGTCATGTTTGTCGTAGCCAAGATGCTCGGTCATCTCCTCATCGAGCGCCGCTTCGAGCACGCTCTTGGTCAATGCTTTGAGCAGCCCGTCAGGACCGGTCAGGGCCACGCCCTGAGCGCGGGAGCTACGTACTAGATCGCTTACCAAGGCCTGCTCGGCCTTCGAGAGCTCACGCACCGCATCCGCGGTGGTGACATCGTGTTCCTGACCGGGCTGAACCGGCCCTGCCACCGGGGCATCCACGCCCCCGATTGTGTCGGTCATCGTCGTGATTCCTCCTGCCCCACGCCGGGGGCGATCAAAACCACTTACACCGAATCAGCGACAGTCCCGCTGCAACGGTCCAGACGAAAACGAGGGCGAAATGCTGGGGATTGTTGTCACGCGCCAACTCGATGGCAACATCGAGTGTCATTTGCCACCGCTATGGGACCACCTGTTTGCCACGAGCATGGGACCACCTTGGCGCGTTATTGAGGATGCGCGGTGGGGTCGTGGCGGTCAAGTCCGGGGCGTTGGCGCTGGCGGTACGAGGGGCCTTCCACGACCAGCGTGTGAGCTCGAGAGGTCAATCGGTCGATGGCCGATTGGGCCAGCAGTGCGTCGGTGGTCATGGTCAGCCACTCGGCGGGCTCTCGGTTCGAGGTGATGATGGTGGTCTTGGTGTGGTGGCGTTCGACGATGAGTTCGTAAAAGTCGTTGGTTTCGGTGGCGTCGAGGGGCCGTAGGGCAAAGTCGTCGATGACGAGGACTTCGGTGGTGGTGAGTTTGCGGAGTTCGGCGTCGGTGCTGTTGTCCAGGCGCGCGGCTTTGAGTCGGTGAAACAGTTTGTCTGCGCGGGCGAACAGGACGGTGTGGCGTCGGCCGATTGCCATGTGGCCCAAAGCTGTTGCTAGGTGTGTTTTGCCGACCCCGACGGGTCCGAGGATGATGGCTGACTGTTTGGCTTCGATGAATCGCAGTGTGGCCAGTTCTTCGAGTAGTTCCCGGTCATAACGCAGGTCGTGTTCGGCCCGCCAGCTATCGATGCGCATGGCTGGGTCCAGGCCTGCTTTGATTGATCGCAGTGCGGCAGAGCGTGATTCGCGGCGTGAGACTTCGTCGGCAAGTAGCTGTTCGAGGAAGTTGATGTGTGAGGTTTTGTGTTGCCGTGCCAACGCGGCGCGTTGCGGGAGGGTGTCAGCGAGCGCACCGAGTTTGAGGGCTTTGAGTGAGCGGAGCAGGTCAGCACCGATTGGTTGGGTGGTCATGGTCTCTAGTTCTCCTTGGTGCCTGGAATGAGGGTCAGTGCTGCTGTGGCAGCGGCGAATTCGGAAGGGTCACGGGTGAATCTGGTGGGGGCGTGACCGGCGGCTCGGGGCAGTGCTGGGCTGGTGGTTTCGGTGCCACGTTCGAGCATGGAACGGATCTTGGTGACCGCGATGACATCGAGAGCGAGGGCTGACTGGCAGGCCGCATCTACTGGTGCGGCTCCGTAGGTCGAGACCAACCCGATCAGTGCGTATACCGCCCGCATGCGCGACCAGGGGCGAGGGTCATCAACGATGCGCGCAGCGTAGAGACCGATATGTGGGCCGTAGCGTTCGCATTGCTGCAGCTGGGCGGTGATGTTGCGGGTGGCGTAGGCACCCAGATCTGCCGGGTAGTCCGCCGGATCGGTGCTGCGACCACCCGCGCCTTGTCGGGGGTGTTGTTTGATCAGCTCGCCGCGGTGATAGAACTTCACCGTCTCGGAGTCGGCGCGAACATCGACGGTGGTACCGATCCACGTTTCTGGAAGCGAGTACAACGCTTTACCCACACAGGCGTGAAAGTCTTTGTGCACCTTCACTTGTTTGAAGACCGGAACATCGTAGGGCTGCTGGGGTACCGGCAGCAGATGCCGGTGTTCCTCGGCGGCGAAGACGACCGCGGGTTGGGTTGCGGTGGTGCCGTGCACCCGCATGCCGGCGGTGTGAGCACACCAGGTGCGTGCTGCTTGCTGGGCATGGTCGAGGTCGGTGAAGGTTTCCCCGGCCCAAAAGTTCTTCTGCACGTACTGGATGGTGCGTTCGACCCGGGGTTTGTCCTGCGGGGTGCGCACCCGAGCGGTATCGGTGACGAACCTGGCATGGGCTGCGTAGTCCAGCCATCCCCGACTCAGCCGTGGGTTGACTGCATCAGCCTGGGCGACAATGGGTTTCATGTTGTCGGGGATGATGACGGCGAACACCCCATCGAAGAATTCCCACGCCGCTTGGCAGCCGGTGATCACCGCGTCCAGGGTTTGTGAATGGGTCAGCCACACGAACGTGTGCCGCGAGTAGACCGCGGTGATCACCAGGGCATGGACCTTGCGGCGTTTGCCGCTGGCAGGGTCATCGAGCAGCCCGAGGTACCCGAAATCGAGCTGACATTCTGCACCCGGAGCGCAGTCGTCCACGCGCACGGTGGATGTTGTTCGCCGGTACCCGCATTGCTCGGTCGCGAACCTCACCAACGTCCGATAGGGCACCTGGCATCCCTGACGGGCAAGCAGGATGTGAATTTTAGTCAGTGTCAACGGTTTCTGGTCGCCATCACCGGCGACCCAGGTTCTGATCTGATCGGTGAACCCGGCCAGTTGTTCCCATGCCTGCCCGTGCCCGTTGGGCCGGACCGGGCGTACCGCGGTCACGATTCTCCCGATCAGCTCATCGGTCAACGCGTCGGCACCGGCGCCGTGGACCAATCCTGCCGCTTGCGCGGCCTGTACATACCGTCGCACCGTCTTGCGGTCGACTCCGGCGTGTGAGGTTCCCCCCGAACCGTAGAGGCATCGATAATGAGGAGCACGATGCCAGAGAAGCGGAAGAAGTACGACCGGGA
>NZ_WXYI01000032.1:0-13373 GCF_009872315.1 Gordonia sp. YY1
CAATCACGAACGCGGCCACACCGCACTGCGAGGCAACTCACCCGTCAGCCGCGTACCCAACCTGGCAGGTCAGTACATCTAGCCGGTCACGACAGATTCAGGCCCGGGGCCGGAGGTCTCACGGGATACGCGGCCACGTTCATGACGACCGTCCCGTCACAGGGTCCGCCATCGATCGTGGTGCGCCATACGCCTCCGAACCCTGCCGCCGCCAAGCGCATGACCGATTGGACCGCACATCCCCGTCACCTGCAGCCATTGCCGGAATTGTCGTGCGCCATCGCCGGCCCGGCGGTCGGTGTAGATCACATCGAGCAGCGATTGATCCCCCGGCGATATGGGTCTATATTGGCGGTTACCGGCGAGTAACTTAGCTCGAACCGAGACTGCTCCACCACGCCCGGCCGGTACCCACTTCACCCGAGTGGGATCGGACCGGGACATGGAACAACCCGCCATCACGCATACGGCCGCACCAGACAAGGAATTCATCATGGGCCATTACAAGAGCAACATGCGCGACCTGCAGTTCAACCTGTTCGAGCTGTTCGAGCTCGACAAGGTACTGGAGTCGGGCGACTTCGGCGACCTCGACCACGAGACCGCCGTCGACATGCTCCGCGAGGTCAAGGCACTCGCCGAGGGCCCGATCGCCGAATCCTTCGCCGACGTGGACCGCAACCCGCCGGTCTTCGACCCCGAGACCCACAGCGTCACCATCCCCGAGGGCTTCAAGAAGTCCTACAACGCCCTGGTCGAAGGTGGCTGGGACAAGATCGGCATCGCCGAGGAGCTCGGCGGCCTGCCCGCCCCGCGTTCGCTGTACTGGGCGATCGGCGAGATGATCCTCGGCGCCAACCCCCCGGTGTTCATGTACGCCGCAGGTGCCGGCTTCGCCAACATCTTCTACAACAACGGCACCGACGAGCAGAAGAAGTGGGCCGCGATCTGCGCCGAGCGCGGCTGGGGCGCCACCATGGTGCTGACCGAGCCCGACGCCGGTTCGGACGTGGGCGCCGGCCGCACCAAGGCCACCCAGCAGGAGGACGGCTCCTGGCACATCGACGGTGTGAAGCGCTTCATCACCTCGGCCGACCAGGACATGACCGAGAACATCTTCCACCTCGTGCTCGCGCGCCCCGAGGGCGCCGACCCCGGCACCAAGGGTCTGTCGCTGTTCTTCGTGCCGAAGTTCCACTTCGACTTCGAGACCGGTGAGCTCGGCGAGCGCAACGGCGTGTTCGTCACCAACGTCGAGCACAAGATGGGCATCAAGGCCTCGGCCACCTGTGAGGTCACCTTCGGGCAGCACGGCACCCCGGCCAAGGGCTGGCTCGTGGGCGAGGTCCACAAGGGCATCGCGCAGATGTTCGAGGTCATCGAGCACGCTCGGATGATGGTGGGCACCAAGGCAATCTCGACGCTGTCGACCGGCTACCTGAACGCTCTGGACTACGCCAAGGAGCGCATCCAGGGTGCCGACATGACCCAGATGACCGACAAGGCCGCTCCGCGCGTGTCGATCACCCACCACCCGGACGTGCGTCGTTCGCTGATGACCCAGAAGGCCTACGCCGAGGGCCTGCGCGCGGTCTACCTCTACACCGCATCGCACCAGGACGTCGCTGCCGCCAAGATCGTCTCCGGCGCCGACGCGGAGATGGCGCACCGCGTCAACGACCTGCTCCTGCCGATCGTCAAGGGCGTCGGTTCCGAGCGCGCCTACGCCACCCTCGGTCACGAGTCCCTGCAGACCCTCGGCGGTTCGGGCTTCCTGCAGGACTACCCGATCGAGCAGTACATCCGCGACTCGAAGATCGACTCGCTCTACGAGGGCACCACCGCCATCCAGGCGCAGGACTTCTTCTTCCGCAAGATCATCCGCGACAAGGGCCAGGCCCTCGCGCACGTCGCCGGCCAGATCCAGAGCTTCATCGACTCCGAGGCCGGCAACGGTCGGCTGAAGGCCGAGCGCGCTCTGCTGAAGACCGCCCTCGAGGACGTCCAGGCGATGGCCGCCTCCCTGACCGGCAGCCTGATGGCCGCACAGGAGAACTCGGCCGAGCTGTACAAGGTCGGCCTCGGTTCGGTCCGCTTCCTGATGTCCGTCGGCGACCTGATGATCGGCTGGCTGCTGCTGCGTCAGGCCCAGATCGCCCTCGCCGCACTCGACAACGGCGCATCCGACAACGACAAGGCCTTCTACGAGGGCAAGGTCGCCGTGGCCAGCTTCTTCGCCAAGAACATGCTGCCGCTGCTCACCTCCGTCCGCGTCACCGTCGAGAACGTCGACAACGAGATCATGGAGCTCGACGAAGCGGCCTTCTGATCTGAGAATCCGCAAACCCACCCTTAATCGGCAAACCCACCACCTTTCGAGGCGGTGGGTTTGCCGATTTGTGGTGGGTTTGCGGAGCTGAACCCGCAACGAATCGGGTGAACGACTTACTGGCGACGACGTAGTGGAGGTCGGTGGTGTCACACGAGATCGTCTCGGCCTTCAGCGAGTCCGACGCCGCGGTCACCTCGAGGCACTGACCGACCTCGACAACTCCACACACCCACCCCTTTTCGGCAAACCCACCAGCCCGCAAGGTGCCGGATTTGCCGAAAAAGGGTGGATCTACGGCTGCGGTCGCGTCTCGATCCGAGAAGGTCCGGGTGTGTCCGGCGAAGGTCTCCTAGCCTCGGGAAGTGAGACCACCGACAGTCGGGGACAACTCGAGGGAGAGCCCATGAAGGCACTCGTCTATCACGGACCGGGCCAGAAGAGCTGGGACGACGTACCCGATCCGACGATCCTCCACCCCACCGACGTCATCGTGAAGATGGACACGACCACCATCTGCGGCACCGATCTGCACATCCTCAAAGGTGACGTACCCGCGGTCGAACAAGGCCGCATCCTCGGCCACGAAGGCATCGGGACGATCACCGAGATCGGTTCGGCGGTAACCACTCTCGCAGTCGACGACAAGGTGATCCTGTCGTGCATCTCGGCCTGCGGCAAATGTGACTTCTGCAAGCACGGCGTGCATTCGCATTGTCTCGGCGAGGAGGGGGCGTCGGGTATCGGCTGGATCTTCGGGCACCTCATCGACGGCACGCAGGCCGAATACGTACGTGTCCCCTACGCCGAGACATCGGTCTACAAGCTGCCGTCGGGGGTCACGCCGGAGCAGGGCGTCGTCCTCAGTGACATCCTGCCCACCGGTCATGAGATCGGTGTCCGCTACGGCAGCGTCGAACCCGGCGATGTGGTGGCCGTGGTCGGCGCCGGACCGGTGGGCCTCGCGACGATCGCGACCTCGGGACTGTACGGGCCGAGCCGGGTGATCGCCGTCGACGTCGATGCCAACCGCGTCGAACAGGCCAAGGCCTTCGGCGCGACCGACGGCGTGGTGTCATCGGATACCGATTGGAAGGACCAGGTCCTCGCGATGACCGACGGTCTCGGCGTCGACGTCGCGATCGAGGCGGTCGGCATCCCGCAGACCTTCCAGATGTGCCTGGACGTAGTGCGCCCGGCGGGCCATGTCGCCAACGTCGGCGTGCACGGTGCGCCGGTCGAGTTCGCACTCCAGGACCTGTGGATCTCGAACATCAACGTCTCGATGGGTCTGGTGAACACCGACACCCTCGGCGTCCTGCTCAAGCTCGTCGCGCAGCGCCGGATCGACCCGGACCTGTTCATCAGCCACCGATTCGCCCTTTGCGACATCATCGAGGCCTACGACGTCTTCGGTCGGGCCGCGGAGACCAAGGCACTCAAGGTGGTCCTGCAGGCCTGAGCCATCCGCACACCCTCCGGGAACGGCCGAACCCACCACCCCGGAGGGCAGTGGGTTCGGCGAGCAGTGATGGGTTGTGCAGGCTACTTCGGAGGCATCCGGATACCGCCGTCGACGCGGATCACCTCGGCGTTCATGTAGCTGTTGGTGACCAGCTCGACGACCATCGAGGCCAGCTCGTCGGGAGCGCCCAGGCGGTGCGGGAACAGGACCGACTCGCCCAGCTTCGCCTTGAACGCCTCAGCGGCCTCGCCCTCGCCGTAGATCGGGGTGTCGATGAGGCCCGGGGCGATGGTGTTGACGCGGATGCCGACCGCGGCCAGGTCGCGGGCGACCGGCAGGGTCATGCCGACGACGCCACCCTTGGACGAGGAGTACGACGCCTGGCCGATCTGGCCGTCGAAGGCGGCGACGCTGGCCATGTTCACGATCGCGCCACGCTCACCGTGGGCGTCGAGCGGCTCGTTGCGGCTCATCGCAGTGGCGGCCAGACGGATGCAGTCGAAGGTGCCGATCAGGTTGATCGCGATGACCTTCTTGTAGGCGTCCAGGTTGTGCGCCGACCCGAACTCACCGTCGCGGCCGATGGTGCGCTGGGCCCAGCCGATGCCGGCCGAGTTGACCAGCGCGCGCAGCGGGCCGAGTTCGGTGGCCGCGTTGACGGCGGCCTCGATCTGCTCGGTCGAGGTCACGTCGACGGCGACGAACTGTCCGCCGATCTCCTTGGCGAGTTCCTCACCTTTGTCTGCGTTGAGGTCGGCGACGATGACCTTCGCACCCTTGGCCGCCAGCTGGCGAGCCGCAGCTGCGCCGATGCCCGACGCTCCACCCGTGACGATTGCACTAGCTCCATTGATATCCACGACTCGGAGCCTATCGAGCGTTCTATCGCTCGGTAAAGTCCTTCGGTGAAAGACGCCGATCGTCTTACACGCACTTCACGTTCGGCTCGGGCGCGTACCGGACGGTGCGGGTGTACCGGTTGATCTCGCGGCCCGTCTTCGCGTCACGGATGATGCGCGTGTTCGACGTGGTGAATCCCTTGCTGCCGCTGCTCGCGATGCAGTCGTCGCCCTTGGGGAGTCTGATCCGTTCCGGTTCGGTGGTGTCATAGCGTTCGCCGGTGATCGACTCGACCTCGAAGGCCTTGGTGCCCCACAGCCGCACCGTCACCGCAGACGGCGACCAGCTCGTCTCGATGAGCACACCGTGACGGGTGTTGTTGCGGAACTTCAGGTCGATGGCGCCCTCGAAGACGGTGGCCTCCCGGGCCTCCGGATACCGCGAGATGTAGTACGCGTGCTCGGTGTGGTCGACGTCCTCGAGACCGGCGAAGTAGGCGGCGTTGTAGAGGGTGGTCGCGAACTGCGAGATGCCGCCGCCGACGGCCGTCGCGGCGCGGCCGTTGTTGATGATCGTCGAGTCGACATAGCCCTGCGCCGTCCCGCGCGGACCGGTATGGCCGTTGAGCGAGAACACCTTGCCGGGCAGGACCAGCGCACCGTCGACCTCGGCGGCGACGAGGCGGATGTTCTCGCCGGAGGCACTCGAGAAGCCATCGGTGGTGTACTCGCTGATCAGTTCGCGCACACCGAGTTTGCGGGCGGCGTCGGTGGTGAGCCGCGGATCGACGTCGTCATAGACCACCTCGGCGGTGCGGCTGCCGCCGCCTGCGGTCGCCGTCGTCGCGAGTTCCCGAAGCGTCTTGTCCCAGTTGATCTTCGAGCCGGTGACCGCGGGCACGACGGTCGGCCGGCCACTGGCGAGACTGAAAGTCGCACTGACGGCGGGACTCTGGGACGGATCGAGATCGGGCGCGAGCGCTTCCCGCGCCTTCTTCTCGTCGACGAGCGGCGTGAGCCCGCCCCGGCCGTCCGGACCGAAGGTCAGCATCGACGCGATGTCTCCCGCCGGGACCTCGACCGTGCGTTTCCGCCGGTCGATCAGCTTCACCGGGCCCGACGTGGCGCGTTCGGCCGGCCCGGCCACGGTGGCCGCGACGACCTGGGGGCCGACGGTCGGCGAGAACGGTTCCATCGGCATGTCGATCGGCGCCCCGTCGAGCCAGTGGTCGACGAGCACGGCGGCCGCGGCCTCCCGTGCGATGCGTTCACCCGGCGCCGGTTCGTCGCCCACCGGCGTGGTGCCCTCGAAGTGCACCCCGCCCTCGACCGCGGCCTTCTCCAGCGACCGGCGGTGGGCGTCGAGCGCCTTGTTCATGGTTGCGGGGTCGAGTTTCACGACCGGTTCGACGTCGACATCGCGACCGACGAGTGCCAGGAATCGCACGAGCGGGTTGCGCGGCTGTTCAAGGAGGCGTGCGCGGGTCGTCTCGGCGTCGAACTCGAGGCCCAGTTCGGCAGGCGCGACCTCGGCCGAGCCCTCGGGGGTCCGGAGGACGACCGGCTGGGTGGAACGCATGGTCAGCTCGTCGAGGACGGGCTCCAGCCCGGCGGTGTCGCGATTGCCTGCCGAGATCCCGCCGATGACGGCTCCACGGGCGGAGTGGTCACGGGTGGCGACGAAGTCGATGGAGAGCGTGAGGGTGACGATGGCCACGACGGCGAGCACAGCGCGTATCGCGTGGCGTACTCGCCCGGCGCTTGTGGTCACAACTCCATCCATCACGGCTGACTACCTGGGCCGGTCATGGTGGTGGCCGTAGAACGTACCCGAGAAAAGTAGGTGCTCCAGCCGAGCTGTCGGGTCGGGGGTCTGACAGCTCTGCCGGAGCTGTCTTCATGTTTACGCTACTTTTCGGCCGTTGACACGTCCGCGGCCGCGTTTGGTCCAAACATGTGACGAAGGACCCCATTTCGCGCGCGAAAACGAGACGGATCGAGCGATTCGTCGCCTCCCCCGCTCCTTGCGCGAAAAACTAGACGGATCGAGCGATTCGTCGCGTCCCCCGCTCCTTGAGTAGCCCCGGAGCTTGCGGAGGGGCGTATCGAAAGGACCGGCAGACGAGCGTCTTCGCCGAGTCCCTTCGATACGCTCGCAAGCTCGCTACTCAGGGAGCATGGAGTGCCGGACGAGGGATCAACCCTCGATGATCGCGGTGACGCCCTGCCCGCCGGCGGCACAGATCGAGATCAGCGCGCGTCCGCCGCCGTTCTCCTTGATCTGCTTGGCCGCCTGGGCCACGATGCGTCCGCCGGTCGCGGCGAACGGGTGGCCCGCCGCAAGCGAGGAGCCGTTGACGTTGAGCTTGGACCGGTCGATCGGTCCGAGTGCCGAGTCGAGGCCCAGACGCTCTTTGCAGTACTCCTCGGACTCCCACGCCTGCAGGGTCGCGAGCACCACGGAGGCGAACGCCTCATGGATCTCGTAGAAGTCGAAGTCCTGCAGCGTGAGACCGTTGCGCGCCAGCAGCCGCGGTACGGCATAGGTCGGGGCCATGAGCAGGCCATCGGGCCCGTTCACGTAGTCGACGGCGGCCGTCTCGCTGTCCACGAAGTACGCGAGCACCGGCAGGCCGCGCTCGGCCGCCCACTCGTCGCTGCCCAGGAGCACGGTCGACGCCCCGTCGGTGAGCGGCGTCGAGTTGCCCGCGGTCATCGTCGCGTCGCCGAGGGAGACGCCGAAGACCGGCTTGAGCTTCGCGAGCTTCTCCGCGGTCGAGTCGCCACGCAGGTTCTGGTCACGCGTCAGACCCATGAACGGGGTGATCAGGTCGTCGAAGAAACCGTCGTCGTAGGCGGACGCCATGTTCTGGTGGCTGCGTGCCGCGAGTTCGTCCTGGTCGGCCCGCTTGATGCCGAACTCCTTGGCGGTGATGGCGGCGTGCTCACCCATCGACATGCCGGTGCGCGGCTCGCCGTTCTGCGGGATCTCGATCCCGAGCTTGGTGAGCAATTTGGCGGCACCGAGGATCTGGTCCTTGGTCGACCGCGCGCGATTGACCTCGAGCAGCTGGCGGCGCAGGCCCTCGCCGACGGCGATCGGGGCGTCGGAGGTGGTGTCGACACCGCCGCCGATCGCGGCGTCGTAGCGGCCACGTGCGATCCCGTCCGCGACGGTGGTGATGGCCTGCAGGCCGGTGCCACACGCCTGCTGGATGTCGAAGGCGGGGGTATAGGGCGAGAGTGCCGAGCCCAGCACCGATTCGCGGATGAGGTTGAAGTCACGGGCGTGCTTGAGCACGGCACCTCCGGCGACCATGCCGAGCCGCTCGCCCTGCAGGTTGAAGCGGCTCACCAGACCGTCGAGCGCGGCGGTGAACATCTCCTGGTTGCTGACCTTGGCGTATGCCTTGTCCTGGCGGGCAAACGGGATGCGATTGCCGCCGAGGATCGCCACCGGACGCTCGGGGCGGGTCTTCGGTTGGGTGGTCTTGTTCGCGGGGGAATTGTTCTCTGCCACGTCGATCTCCAGGGTCGTGTGCGGTATCTATAGCGTATTCTTACTCAACAGTAAGTTCGTTGTCGAACGACAGTCAGAGGAGATCAACATGGCCGCCACCGGAAACACTGGCCTGTACTCGAGCTTCGTCCATTCCGCGCCCGGCGCTTTCATCGCCAAACAGGCCGGACTCCCCGTCCCGCCGCCGTTGCGGCGGTACAAGCCGTCCGAACCGGCGCTGCCCGGTCCCGTACTGCTGGGAGGATCGGGACGCCTCGTCGAACCGCTCCGCGAGATGCTCTCGGGTGACGACTACGACCTCATCCAGAACGCCCTGACCGGCCGCAGCGCCGACAAGTACGGCGGCCTGGTCTTCGACGCCACCGGCATCACCTCCCCGGGCGAACTGCGCCAGTTGTTCGAGTTCTTCCAGCCGGCCATGCGCTCGACCGCACCGTGCGCGCGCTTCCTGGTCATCGGCACCACGCCGGAGCTCGTGACCGACCCGTCCGAGCGCGTCGCACAGCGCGCTCTCGAGGGTTTCACCCGCTCGCTCGGCAAGGAGCTGCTGAAGGGTTCCACCGTCCAGCTCGTGTACGTCTCGCCCGACGCCAAGACCGGTCTCACCGGCCTGGAATCGACCGTACGCTTCGTGCTGTCGGCCAAGTCCGCTTTCGTCGACGCACAGGTCATCCGAGTAAGTTCCGCCGACGCGACCGCCCCGAAGGACTGGGATCGCCCCCTCGAGGGCAAGGTCGCCGTGGTGACCGGTGCGGCACGCGGCATCGGCGCCACCATTGCCGAGGTCCTCGCGCGCGACGGCGCCCACGTGATCGCCGCCGACGTCCCCCAGGCCGGTGACGCACTGTCGGAGACCGCCAACAAGGTCGGCGGCACCGCCTTCCCGCTCGACGTGACCGCCCCCGATGCGGGCGACAAGCTCGCCGAGCACGCCCTCGAGCGTCATGGCGGCATCGACATCATCGTCAACAACGCCGGCATCACCCGCGACAAGCTCCTCGCCAACATGGATGACGCCCGCTGGGACGCCGTCATCGCGGTGAACCTCGTCGCCCCGCAGACCCTCGTCGAGAAGCTGCTGGAGAAGGGCGCGCTGCGTTCCGGTGGCGCCGTCATCGACGTGTCGTCGATCGCCGGCATCGCGGGTAACCGCGGCCAGACCAACTACGGCACATCGAAGGCCGGCGTCATCGGCCTGGTCGACGCCTACGCGCCGATCCTGGGCGAGAAGGGCATCACCATCAACGCGGTCGCCCCGGGCTTCATCGAGACCAAGATGACCGCTGCGATCCCGCTGGCCACCCGCGAGGCCGGCCGCCTGATGAGCTCTCTGCAGCAGGGCGGCCAGACCGTCGACGTCGCCGAGACCGTCGCCTACTTCGCCAACCCGGCGAGCAGCGCCATCACCGGCAACGTGGTCCGCGTGTGCGGCCAGGGATTCCTGGGTGCGTGATGGGTAAGACGATCACTCTTCCCGGCGCCCCCGGCACCGGCGAGCTGTACGGCAAGGCCGTCACCGGGATGTTGCCGGGCATCGGCAAGCCCGCCCGGGTCCCGGCCGACGCGACCGTCCCCGACACCCACTACCGGCTCGAGGATGTCCGCGTCGATCCCGCTGCGCTGCAGGCGTATTGCCATGCGACCGGTCAGCGTTTCGGCGCCACCCTGCCGGTGACGTACCCCTTCGTGCTGCAGTTCCCGGTCGTCATGAAGCTGCTGACGTCGGACGAGTTCCCATTCGGCGCAATCGGTTCGGTTCACATGTCGAACAAGATCGAGCGGAAGCGTCCGATCGAGGTCGGCGAGCCGCTGTCGATAGAGACGCACGCGGAGAACCTGCGGGAGCATCGCAAGGGCATCCTCGTCGACGTCATCAGCGAGATCAGCGTCGGCTCCGAGCTGGTGACCACGCAGACGGCGACCTTCCTCAAGCAGCAGCGGACCAGCCTGTCCGACGAACCGCGCGGTCCCGAGCCGAAGTCGAAGACCCCGCCGCCGCCGGATTCGATCCTGGCCGTGGATCTGGGGCGGATCCGCGAGTACGCCGCGGCGTCGGGCGACCGCAACCCGATCCACATGGCGAACCTGACGGCCAAGGCCTTCGGGTTCCCCAGGGCCATCGCGCATGGGATGTGGAGTGCCGCAGCGGCAATCGCGAACGTCGAGTCGCAGCTGCCCGGCCGGGTCACCTACGACGTGAAGTTCGGCAAGCCGATCCTGCTGCCCGCCAAGGTGAACCTCTACACCCGCCGCATCGACGGCGAGGGCAACTTCGACATCGCGATCCGCGACCGCCGGAAGGGATTCCCGCACCTCACCGCGACGACGCGGAAGGGCTGATACCTCGCTCACCGTTTCCGTTCCCGCTCACCCCATTTGTGAGCGGGAACGGATCGTGTGAGCGACCCTTCGAGGCTCGTCGCTTGCGCTCCTCGCACCTCAGGGAGCATGGCTTCGACGCGGTGCCTCGCTACGCTCGGAACCGGCTCAGCCGGCAGGGACAGAGGCAGCGCCCGCAAGCTCGCGGCTCAGCCGGCAGGGGGCAGAGGGAGCGCCCGCAGCTCGCGGCTCAGCCGGCAGGGGGCAGAGGGAGCGCCCGCAAGCTCGCGGCTCAGCCGGCAGGGGCAGAGGGAGCGGTGAGGCTCAGATGTCGGTACCGACACCCTTCAGGCCGCGCCAGGCAATGCCGACGAGCATGTTGGTGGCCTTCTCGAGGTCGACGTCGCCCTCCGTGATGCGGTCGGCGACCGCCTCACACGCGCCGACGATGGCGACGGCGGTGAGTTCGAAATCGATGTCGCCGGCCGTCTCGACAGTGGTACCCGCCTTGATGAGCGCGGCGACCATCTCGGTCACGCGCCGTCGACTGTCGGAGACGATCCCGGAGAAGCTCGCCGTCCCGATCGCGACGCGGTACAGCACGCGCCACGATTCCCGGTTCTCGTGGACGAAGCGCAGGAACTCGCGGATCACGGTGACGGCCTGCTCGCGCTGGCTGAGCGACGGGTCGAAGCCCACGCTCATCGCGTCGATGAACAGCCCGGACTCGCGGGCGATGCAGGCGCTGAACAGCTCCTCCTTGGAGCCGTAGTACAGGTACAGCATCGGCTTGGAGATCTGCGCCTCGGACGCGATGGCGTCCATCGATGTCTCACGGAAACCGTTCTGCGAGAACACTTTCACGGCGGCGTCGAGCATCTGCTGTTCGCGCACTGCACGTGGCAGGCGTTTGGTTCCGCCCGACATGGCCACCTCCATCCTCACTGTCGTGTCCCCGACGACGATACCCAACAACTTACCAAGCGGTAAGTTTAACGTTCGCTCGGGCCGCTCACGACAGATTACTCAGCAGGTGACGGCGCCCTTGGACCGGAGGATGCGTGTCACCTTCGCGTCGAGGCGTGCGGGTGCGAGGCGTCCGCGCTTCACCGCGGCCTCCAGATTGTCCAGGACCGACGAGACCCGGTCGGTGGACAGCCACAGCGCGACGTCGCCGCCGGCGAGGATGAACTTCTCCACGGCCTGCTCGATCGGGTACCGCTGGCTGATCGCCGCCATGCCCGAAAGGTCGTCGGAGAAGATCACGCCGTTGTACCGCGGACCGTCGTAGCCCGCCCCCGTGCGCAGCATCTGGATGGCCGGCCGGCTGATGGACGACGGCAAGCCGTCGGTCAGCCCGGGCACGATGAGGTGCCCGACCATGACGCCCGCGGTCCCGGGGTCGCGCAGCAGATTGCGGAAGGGCACCAGATCGCTGTTCTGCAGTTCGGCGAGTGACGGCACCGTCACGACGCCGAGGTGCGAATCGCCCGAACCGTGGCCGTGTCCGGGAAAGTGCTTGTACACCGGCGTGATTCCGGCCTCGGCGAGTCCGGCGGCGTAGGCGGCCGCGTACTCGGTGACGACGGCCGGGTCGTTGCTGAAGGAGCGATCGCCGATGACCTCGTTGTCGGATTCGTCGCTGACGTCGGCAACAGGCGCGAAGTCGACGGTGACGCCGAGGTTCTTGAGTTTGCGACCGACGCCCGCGGCGATCTCCTTCACCTGCGCGGGCGTCTTCGTCTGCGCGAGTTCACGAGGCGAGGCGTGGTCGATGCCGAGCGACGACAGGCGCGACACCCGACCGCCCTCCTGGTCGACGGTGATCATCAACGGGATCGACGAGTTCTGCGAGATCCGTGATGCCGCACCACTCGTCAGGATCGCCTTGTCGGTCCAGCTCCCGACGAAGATCCCGCCGATCTCCTCGTCCTCGACGATCTGCTGGGCGTCATCGGCACCCGTGACACCCACGACGATGAGCTGGGCCAGTTTCTGCCGCAGCGTGAGCTTTGCGAGTTGCTCTGCGCCACAGGGGTTTGCGAGGGGGGTTGTCGTCGGAGGCGAGGACGACGGGGAGGCCGACGGCGAGCCGGACACGGACGGTGTGGGCGGCTGAGAATCCGGCGTCGACGAATCGCAGGCGACGAGACCGAGACCCAACGCCGCAACCGTCGCAGTCGTCAGCACGTTCCGAATCCACCGAGGTCGTCGAGTTGGGCCCATGGCACGAGTCTGGCATGTAACCTGAGCAAATGGACGTGGGGTCCATCTCGGCCGGGTCCGCGACCGCCCCCAGCGGTCGCGGCGGTGGCCGCGCCACTCAGACGCTGATGATCGCCTACGACGGCTCGCCGAACGCCGATCGTGCCATCCGCTATGCCGGACACTTCCTCCGCGCCGAAGCCGCGGTCGTCGTGACCGCCTGGCAACCGGGCGGCATGACCTCCGCCCGCATGTCCACCCTCGCCGGCGGAATGCAGCCGTTCGTCGACACGCAGCTCGACGTCGGGGTCGACCGTGCCCTCGAAGACGAGGCCGAGCGGATCAACGAACGCGGCGTGGTCCTCGCCCGCGAATGCGGACTGACGTCGAGGGGCACGCTCGTCGAGGTCGAGTCGACGGTCTGGGGCGCACTCGTCGCCGCCGCGGAGGCGCTCGACGTCGATCTGCTCGTCACCGGAACCCGCGGCGCGTCGGGCCTCAAGGCGCTGCTCCGGTCCAGCGTCGCCGAACGCGTGCTCAAGCATTGCCATCGTCCGGTCTTCATCGTGCCGGCGAAATGTGAACAGGAGCCGCAGTTGACGCTGTAGGGCGGCCGGGTTGCTGGTTGAGCCGGTAGCGAGCGGAGCGAGCCACCGCGTCCATGCTGGTTGAGCCGGTAGCGAGCGGAGCGAGCCA
>NZ_WXYI01000033.1:0-13203 GCF_009872315.1 Gordonia sp. YY1
CGCTTGGCGTTCGTACTGACGAATCTCGCGTCTGCGGGCACGTACGGGCGCCCCTGTTGCTGGGTCGGTCCACGACACCGTAGGCATCGGTACCGGGTCAGGATGCGGTGCACCGTGGAGACGTTCAACCCCAGGTGAAACGCCATCCTGGCAGGTCCCCAGCGGCGGGAGACGCGTAACCCAACGACCCGGCGTTCCCGGCGCTGGCTGGTGCGATGCGGACACGACCGGGGTCGGCTGGAGCGGTCGACCATTTTCCGGCTGACCCTGCGTCGCGGTAGCGGTCGGCCCACCGTTTGGCCGTGGTGACCGAGACATTGAATCGATCAGCCGCGCGACGCAGTGGCCACCGGTCGTCCACGACGCACCGAGCCAGACGCAGCCGGCCAGTTGGGGACAACGGTGAATTACGGTGAGACATGAAGACCTCCGGGTTGAGGAGCGGTTCTTAGACAGCTCCACACCTCACTCGGAGGTCTTCCCTATGTCACGTCGACTCGCCGAACGCGGTACCTAACGTCCCGGGTCAGTACAGCTAGAGCGCTGAACGAAGGTATTCGAGGTCGGCGGGGATGCCCTCGGCCGGCGTCTCCAGGATCACCGGCGCGTCGGCGGCCGCGGCCACGGCGACGAGCACCTCGGGATCGATGTGCCCCGAGGCGAGGTTGGCGTGACGGTCGCGACCGGAGTCGAACTCGTCGCGAGAGTTGTTGAGGTGCACCAGGTCGATGCGTCCGGTGATCTCCTTGACGCGCTCGACCAGTCCGACGAGATCCTCACCGCCGGCCCAGGCGTGGCAGGTGTCGAGGCAGAAGCCGGCCTGCTCGAAGTCGCCGACCGCCTCCCACAGCCGATCGATCGACTCCAGCGTCCGTGCCATCGCGTGATCGCCGCCCGCGGTGTTCTCGATCAGGATCGGCACCCCGAAGCCGCCCTTGTAGACCTGGCGGTCGAAGAGCTTGCGCCAGTTGGCGAATCCCTCAGCCGACTCCTCACCGTCACGGAGATGCCCACCGTGCACGACGAGACCGAACGCCCCGAGTTCGGCGGCTGCGGCGGCCTGCTGTTCGACGGCTTTGCGCGACGGCATGCGCAGCCGGTTGTTGAGGCTCGCGACGTTGATCTGATAGCTGGAGTGCACGACGACGTCGACGTCGGATTCGCGGATCGCGGCCGCATGCGGATTCGGTTGCGGCTTCTTCCAGCTCTGCGGATCGGTGACGAACATCTGGAAGACGTCGATGCCGAGTTCGGCGGCGGTGACCAACGGGTCGGTGTCCTCGCGAAGGTGTGCTCCGATGCGCATGCGTCAACGATAGTGCCCGCATCCGGGCGGCAATGCCGGTGCCCGTGTCCCGATGGACGGGCCACCGCGGTCGGTCATTCGACGACTCGTCGGGTCACTCGCCGGGTGCCGGCTCCGTCTCGATCGTGATCGGTACCCCGGCCGCGATCAGCAGGCGGCACGGGGCCGCACTGTCGTGATACAGATTCAGCCACTCATGGCCGCGAGTCCCGTCGGAGTACACCGCATCGAGGGTGCGGTTCAGCCGAGCCTCCGCCTCCTTGGTGATGATGTAGCGCTGGTCGCCGTAGCGCAGGTAGCGATTGGGCACCGAGACCTCCTCTGGAGTGGGGGATTGCCGGACTCCAGTGTGATCCACGACACCCCGACGGGGCGTATTTCGGCCGAAACCGGTTGCCGGGTGGGTGATCGGGCCGGTCGCGACGACCGGCGGGTACGCGCCGTGCTGCGATGGCTCACGAATGGGACATGGCCATTACACTGACGGCAGGTTACGAGCGTGGGTGCCCTGAGGGGCGTGACGGGCGGGATTGTGTCGGGTGAGTGTTGACGAGTCGGTGGGCTTCCCGCGGCCGGGCAGGTCCACGGAACGCGGTGAGGGCCAGAAGCCTGATGACACGAACTCGGCGGATGTGATGCTGTCGAAGCCCGGCCAACCGCTCTCCGGACCCGAATCCGGCCGTGAGGCATCCGAGGTCGACCCGCCGGAGATGGCGCCGGTTCTCGAGGACCTGGCCGCCGCCGCGGAGATGGAGGCCGAACCCGAGAACCGTCGCGACCTGACCATGGTCCGACGCATCGCTGTCACCGCCTGGTTCGTGCTGATGGGCGTCCACATCGCCCTCGAGGGTCTGGCCTTCGACCGCACGCGGCTGATCATCCTGATGTGCCTCGGACTGGCAGCGGCCAGCATCGGGCGCCGCAGGTTCATCACGATCATCCTCGACTGGGCGCCGTTCGCCCTGATCCTGATCCTCTACGACTGGACGCGCAACATCGCGCAGGTCGTCGGCATGCCGACGCACTGGAATCTCGCGATCGACTTCGACGCGTTCCTCTTCGGCGGCATCACGCCAACGGCGTGGCTGCAGGAGAACCTCAAGCAGGCGAGCCCACCCTGGTGGGAGGTCATCGTCAGCGTCGTCTACATGTCGTACTTCATCATCCCGTATGCGGTGGCCGCCTGGCTGTGGCTCAAGGACCGAGCGGCCTGGCGCCGATACGCGGCCTGTTTCGTCGCGACGACCTTCCTGGCCCTCGTCGGATACACCCTCGTCCCGGGTGCCCCGCCGTGGGCTGCCGCACGATGCACCGCGGCCGAGGTCCAGGACTATCCGCGTGACCCGATCTGCATGTACGAGCCCGTGGCCAAGGAACCGGGCGGGTTGCTCGGGCCCTTGGACAATGCCCATCCCGACGCGGAACCGTACGTGGAACGCATCTCGGCGCGTGGCTGGAACTACCTGAACATCCACGCCGCGTCGAATCTGGTCACCCTCGGTCAGGGCAAGTCCAACCTCGTCGCGGCCATCCCGTCGCTGCACGCCGGTCTCACCATGCTGCTCGCGCTCTTCATGTGGCCGCGGGTGAAGGCGCTCGCCAAGACGCTCTTCATGGGCTACGCGTTCGCGATGGCGTTCGCCCTCGTCTATACCGCCGAGCACTACGTCTTCGACATCGTGCTCGGGTGGGCACTCGCCGCAGCGGTGATCGCGGTGTACCAGATCGTCGATCGGAAGTATCTGATCCCGCGGCGGAAACGGTTGGCCGCCGAGGCCGAAGCCGCCGGTTCCGATGCCGCCGGGACCGAATCCGCCGGGACCGAATCCGACCGTGAGGACCCGGACGCCGAGAAGGTGTCGACGCCCGCGTCGTGACCCCGCTAGCCTGGGACAGATGACCCGGCACAGGGCCCGGACCGTACGACGGTATCGGGGGCTGATCCTTCCGCTCGCGCTCGCGGTGATGCTCATGCACACCGTGGTCGCGGGTCCGGCCGAGGCGGAGAGCCGTGCCGGGGCGGAAGGTCGTGCCGGCTCCCACTCCCACGCCGGTCATCAGACGGCGGCAGCGTCGTCGGAGCCCGGGATGACCCATGCCGCGGTGATGGGTGAGGCCCCGTCGATGTCCGGTGCGGACTGCGGAGATCACGACCACGGGTGCGTGTTCACCCGGGCCGCCGACATCGATCTCCCGACTGCCGCTCTCGTGCTGCTCGTCTGGGCCTTCCTGTCCCTGTCGGCGGCAGCGCGGTATCGCCCGGCTCGTCGCGGCGTCGTCGTCCTCGGACGTCCGCCCCCGTGGGCCATCCGCTCGCACCTGCAGCTGCAGGTGATCCGCTGCTGAGGAGACGTCCGCGGACCGGTGGGTCCGCCATGTCGTCATACCCGAAAACCCTCAGCAGCAAGGAAAACCGATGTCTGTACACCGCAATGCAACTGTTCGACGCCGCGCCGCGATCGGGACCGCCCTGGGCGCTGCCGTCGCCCTCACCCTCGTCGGATGTTCGTCCGACGAATCTCCTTCCGGCACAACCTCCGCCGACCGCCCGGCGGCATCGTCCCCGGCCGGTTCGTCCGCGCCCGGTCAGTCGTCTGCGACGGCCCACAACGACGCCGACGTCGAGTTCACCACCGAGATGATCGCGCATCACCGTCAGGCGGTGATGATGGCCGAACTCGTCGAGGACCGGACGCAGAATCGCGAACTGATCACCCTCGCGAACAAGATCGAGGACGCGCAGGAAGACGAGATCGACCAGATGACAGCCCGTCTCAGGTCATGGGGCGTCCCGATGGGGGCACACATGGACGACGGGGACATGGGTCACGGAAACATGGACGACGGAAACATGGACGACGGGGACATGGGGCCCGGAGGCGGCGGCATGGGCCAAGGGGGCATGCCGGGGATGATGTCCGCGGCGCAGATGGCGGCACTCCGGAACGCCAGTGGCGCCGAGTTCGACCGACTCTGGCTCGAGGGCATGATCCGTCACCACGAAGGCGCCATCGCGATGGCCGACGAGGTGCTGGCCAACGGCACCGACCCGGCCACGAAAGCCCTTGCCACGAACGTGAAGAAGACCCAACAGGCCGAGATCGACCAGATGCGGGCGATGCTGGGCCAGGGCTGAACCACCCGGAGAACGCGGTGTGGGGCGGTTCGGAGAAGATCCGGAACCGCCCCACACCCCCGTTGTGCCGACCTCAGCGTTGCCGCGTCATCTCCTCAGGGTCATCTCTTCAGCGTCATTTCTTCAGGGGCAACCGCATCAGATAGACCTGATAGCCGATCGAGATCGAGTACGTGAAGTAGAGCGTGCTGCCCTTCGACCACGGGTGGATATACGGCGCGTAGCCGGTGTACGGGTCGGCGGACGGTGCGACGATCTCACCGGAAGTCCAAGGGCCCCAGGGGTTATCGGCGGTGCGGAGGGTGACGCCGATGTCCTGGCTCGCCAGCGAGATGTACTTGCCGAGGTAATCGTTCCAGGCCACGGACAGCTCGCCGGTCGGGGCGCCCATCACCGGGGTCGCGGCGCCGGGGTCGTTGCGGACCCAACGGCCGTAGGAGAAGTAGTCCCATTTACCGAGGTTCTCGATGTCCTTCTCGTCGACGCGGGCGAGGTAGACGCCGCCCCACCGGCCGTCCGGGGTGCCGTAGTAGTAGATGGTCTTGCCGACCTTCAGGAAGGCGCCCATCTGGAACTTCTTGTTGCCGCCTCCGTTCGGGCGGAAGGCGTTCAGGGCACGCCAGTTCTCGCCGTTGTCGTTCGAAACGACGAGGCCCGACCAGTTGGTCGTCCAGATACCCGGCTGATCCCACCGCTTGACCGACATGACGGTCATGTACTGCTTGCCGTTGGCGGCGACACCCGCGGTCGGGATGATGGTGACCTCGCGACGGACATTGGGCTTCAGCAGTCGCTTCGCGTGGCCGGGGCGGCCGGCGTGCGAGGTGAAGGTCATGCCGTCGGCCAGATTGCGGTCCGCGCTGCGCAGCAGGACGTTGGATCGCCAGTAGAACAGCTCGCCGTACAGCAGCGACCACCCGTTGAACGACTGCGTGTCGCCGAACGCGGTGAGGACCTCACCACGGCCGTTGTCCCACATGACGCCCAGGTCGGTGCCGACGATGTTGTAGCGCCCGATGGTGTCGTTCATGGCGAACGGCCCGGTCAGGCGATTGACGATCGACGCCGGACCGGCGGCATTGCCGGCCTGTGCGGGTGAAGCGGCCAGTGTCGTCGTCAGGGCAACCGTGAGCGTCGGGACGACGAGACCCAGGAGAAGCCGATGAAGGCGTCGTGTCATGGGCGAGACCTTATCAAGACCTGAGAGGGGCTGGGGGCCAGAAGAAAAGGTCTTTACCCTGGCGAAACGCTGAAAACGGTCAGAGTGGACGATAGCGTGCGGTGGTGTCGACGGTGGTGAAGTCGATCTGTGCCGCAGCGTTGTTCACCGCGGTCACCAGCGCCGTCCCGAACATCCCGTCGGCGTCGTACAGTCCCGCGTTGCTGACCGAGACGCCGTCGTCCTCGACATGGAGGTCGGCCTCGACGCCGATGCGTTCACCACGGGGTAGACGACTGATCGCCACGGTGAGGTCGCAGTTGATGAAACCGATGCCGGTGGTACCCCAGTTCGAGATGACACTCGCCGACTCCGCGCTGATGACGGCGCGCTGGAACGGTGTCGGCTCCTCGCCGGGCACGATCGGGGCCGCGCGAGTCCAGACTCGTTTGCGATAGGCGTTCTGGTGATCGGGCATCTCGTACTCCCATTCCCTGGGTGCACGGCCCGGCGCGTCGGACGCCCATCGCGGGATGAGGTCGTCGTCCGTGGTCGTCGATCTCGGCGGACGGAACGTCACCGCCTCCGGCGGCCGTTGCCATCGCTCTCCCGGCGGGTTGACCGAGGTCCGCAGGAACACGGTCGTCCCTCGTGCCACGACGACCTCCTGACCGTCCTCCGGGTGTTGCACGATCTCGACGTCGACGACCCGGATACGTCCACCGGAGCGTGTCAGCCGCGTTCGTGTGGAGGTGATGACGTCGCGGGCGGCCTTGAACAGGTCGATCGTGCATCGGGCCGGCAGGAACTGATCGTCGCCGTACTCCACCTCGACCGCGCGCGCGGCGAGCGCACACACCGCAGGCCCGCTCAACGTGCCCGGCGCCCACAGGCTGGAGGCGAACTGCGTGGGCCGGTAGCGCCGGTCCGCCGCCGAGGGGGTCTCGACAGCCTCGAAAAAGGCGATGGTGGTCATCCGTTACTTATTACCGGTAGCCGCAGTCAGGTTTGTGCCAGGGCCCCGCGATCAGCATGTGCCGGGGTCCGTCTCCCGATAACCTTCGACCATGACATTTGCGACGGCGTACACGAAACATTTCCCCGACGAACTGATCGGCGCCGTCCGCACCGCGCTGATCGTCACCTCGATCGTCGGCATCGTTCTCGGTGTCGTGGTGATCGTGTGGCCGGGACCCACCATCGTCGTGGTGGCGATCCTGTTCGCGATCTCGCTGATCATCGCCGGGATCTTCCGCATCTACCAGGCGTTCGCGGCGTCGTTCCTGAGTACGGGAGTGCGCGTCCTGCTCGGCGTGGTCGGCGTGATCGTGCTGCTCGCCGGCATCATCGCGCTCTTCAGCCCCGGCGACGCGATCTGGCTGCTCGCGGTCTTCATCGGCATCGGCTGGATCTTCCAGGGTGTCGCCGACCTCTACGCGGCGGTCACGAAGTCCGGTCACAGCCCGACCTGGTTCCTGATCCTCTCGGGCATCGTCGCGGTGATCGCCGGAATCGTGATGATCATCCTGCCGGTCTTCTCGCTCCAGGTCCTGGCCTGGGTCGGTGGCATCATGCTGGTCGCACTGTCCATCGCGACGCTCCTGACGCTCCCCAAGAAGGTCGAGGCCGCCGGACCGGCGGTCTGACCTCGACACGCGGCGTCCTCGCTGCGCTCGGTCGTCGCGGCTCGGCCGGCGGATCATTCTCTGCCGGTTGAGCTTGTATTTCTGACGGTTGAGCTTGTCGAAACCTACTTCGCCGCCGGCCACGGGGCGATGGGATTGCCCTGCCAACGGGTGTGCGCGGGCACGACGTCGCCGCGCATGACCAGCGAAGCCGGTCCGACCGTTGCCGATTCGCCCAGCCCCGATGCCGGAAGGGCGACGCAGTGCGGTCCGAGGGTCGCGCCGGCGTCGAGGGTGACGCGGTCGATGGCCATCACGCGGTCGTGGAACAGATGCGTCTGGACGACGCAGCCTCGCTGCACGGTCGCGCCGTCGCCGAGGCTGACCAGATCGGCCTCGGGTAGCCAGTAGGTCTCACACCACACGCCACGCCCGATCCGGGCGCCGAGCAGACGAAGCCACAGGTTGAGAATCGGTGTCCCGGTGGCGGCATTGGCGAACCACGGCGCGGCCACGGTCTCGACGAACGCGTCCGACAGCTCGTTGCGCCAGACGAACGAACTCCACAGCGGGTGCTCGCTCACCGTGATGCGGCCGACGACGAGCCATTTGGCGGCGGCCGCGGTGCCACAGGCAACGGCGCCGACCCCGAGCAGCAACAGTCCGCTCACCAGCGCGGCCATGCCGTAGTGCACGTGAACGGCGACGTACTGCAGCGCGAACAACATGCCGACACCGAGCCCGAACGACACCATCACCGGCACGAGACGCAGGGTTTCGACGACGGCACGCGCGACCTTCAGCTTCGTCGGCGGGTCGAAGGTGCGCGACGTGTCGATCTCGGCGGCGGTGCGGCGCAGGCGGACCGGTGGGCTGCCCAGCCAGCTCGACCCCGACTTCGCGCGGTTCGGCGTCGCCGACAGCACCGCGACCAGGCCGTTCTTGGGCACCTTGCGGCCCGGCCCGGTCATCCCGGAATTCCCGAGGAACGAGCGCTTGCCGATCTTCGCCTCGTCGATGTGCAGCCAGCCGCCGCCGAGCTCATACGACGCGACCATGGTGTCGTCGGCCAGGAAGGCGCCGTCGCCGATGGTGGTGAAGCGGGGCAGCACGAGTGCCGTCGAGATCTCGGTGCTCTTGCCGACCTTGGCGCCCAGCACGCGGAACCAGATCGGTGTCAGCAGGCTGGCGTAGAGCGGGAACAGATAGGTGCGGGCGGCGTCGAGGAGCCGTTCGGTGAGCCAGACCTGCCAACCGACCCGGGATCGCACCGGGTGGTAGCCGGTGCTCAACCCCAGCGATGCCAGGCGTACCAGTCCTGCGGTGATCGCGGCGAAGACGACGAGGCTGGTGAGGGTCGCGGCCGGCAGGAGGATGAGCGCACGGACCGCGGCGTCGCGCAACCGGTCCGCAGAGAGGGCCCAGCTGCCGATGACGGCGAGTCCCGCGGCCAGCGAGACCAGCGGGGTGGCGGCCAGGACCAGCGAGGACAGGCCGTACGCCGGCACCCAGGCACTGGCGCGCGGCGGACGGTGATCGGGCCAGGGGTGTGCGGCCTTGCCCACCTTGATCGCGGGTGAACCGGCCCAGTGCTGGCGCGCCTTGACCCGACCGAACACCGCGGAACCCGGCGCGACGACGGCGTCGCGCCCGACGACGGCTCCCGGCATGAGCGTCGACCGTGCGCCTATCGTCGCCCCGCGTTTGATCGCGATCTCCCCGATGTGGACGACGTCGCCGTCTATCCACCAACCGGCGAGGTCGACCTCGGGTTCCACCGAGGCGCCTTCCCCGACCGTCAGCAGTCCGGTGACCGGAGGGATCGTGTGCAGGTCGACGCCCCGCCCGACCTGTGCGCCGAGAGCGCGGGCGAGGTAGATCATCCACGGCGCGCCGGAGAGGTTCGCCGCACCGCTCGCGTCCAGGAGTCGTTCGGCCACCCACAGCCGCACGTGCACGCCGCCGCCGCGGGGGTACTCGCCCGGCGTGACCCCGGCGAGGAGCAGACGGGAACCCGACGCCGCGATGAACATCCGGCCGGGCGGCGTGATGAAGACCAGGAACGCGACGAGCAGAACCCACCAGTTCACCTCGACCAGCCACGGGACCGAGCGGTTCATCCGGTCGGCGACGACGGCGGCCAGGTTGTTCACGACGCCGAGCCAGGTCGCCCACTGGAGACCGGTCAGGGTTGTCAGGGGAACGGTCAGCGCGACCTGGGCGACGCCCGTGGCGCGCGGTGTCGGTCTCACATGACGTTCGACGATGTTCGTCGTCGGTCTGCGCGCGTCCAGCATCTCGGCCATCGAGCCGAGACGGGGATGGTCGTAGAGGTCGGCGACCGAGATGTCCGGGTGGCGTCCGCGGATCGCGGTCACCAGCTGTGCGGCGGCGAGCGAACCACCGCCCTCGGCGAAGAAGTCCACATCGGGGCTGCTGATCCGGATGCCGAGCACATCGGTCCACAACTGGGCCAGCCACAACTCGGTCTCACCGAGTTCCACATCCTCATCCACTGGTCTGCTGCTGCCCGGCAGGGGCCAGGGCAGCGCATCGCGATCAACCTTTCCCGAAGTGCGCGTGGGCAATTCGTCGACGAGGGCGAGGGTCGGGATCATCGCGATGGGCAGGTGGCGGGTGAGTTCGGCGTGCGCGGCCGAGACGTCGAAGTCGGGATCAGCGGAGACCAGGTAGCCGACGAGCAGGCTGTTGCCCGCCGCGGACTTGCGGACCGCGGCGGCGGCGCCACTCACACCGGGCAGGTGCTGCAGGGCGTTGTCGATCTCGCCGAGTTCGATGCGTCGCCCGCCGACCTTCACCTGGTCGTCGGCCCGACCCATGAAGATCAGGCCCGCGGACTCGAGTCGCACGAGATCGCCGCTGCGGTAGGCGCGTTCCCAGCCCAGGGTCGGCATCGGGGCATACTTCTCGGCGTCCTTGGCCGGGTCGAGGTAGCGGGCCAGTCCGACGCCGCCGATGACCAGTTCGCCGACCTCGCCCTCGTCGACCGGCCGGCCGTCGGCGTCGACGACCGCGAGATCCCATCCGCGCAAAGGCAATCCGATGCGCACCGGACCGGGTCCGCCGAGCGGGGCGGCGCACGCGACCACGGTCGCCTCGGTGGGTCCATAGGTGTTCCACACCTCGCGTCCGGGCACGGCGAGGCGATCGGCGAGTTCCGGCGGGCAGGCCTCACCGCCGAAGATCAACAGTCGCACCGCCTCCAGGGCCTCCGGTGGCCACAACGACGCGAGTGTCGGCACGGTCGAGACAATGGTGACGTCCCGCGCGACCAGCCAGGGCCCCAGGTCCATGCCGCTGCGCACCAGCGATCGTGGTGCCGGAACGAGGCAGGCGCCGTTGCGCCAGGCCAGCCACATCTCCTCGCACGACGCGTCGAACGCGACCGAGAGCCCGGCGAGCACACGGTCACCGGGTCCGATCGGCTCGTCGGCGAGGAACATGTGTGCCTCGGCATCGACGAAGGCGGCCGCGTTGCGGTGGGTGACCGCGACGCCCTTCGGGGTCCCGGTGGAGCCGGAGGTGAAGATGATCCACGCGTCGTCGTCGGGTGTCGGACGCGCCGGCGCGACCGCGGTGCCGGCGGGTTTCGTCGCGTGCGGACCGTCGGCGTCGACGATGGCATCCACGTCGGCCTCGCCGAAGACGAGTTCGGCGCGCTCATCGGGATCGTCCGCGTCGACGGGCACGTAGGCGGCACCGGCGTACAGCGTGGCCAGGATGGCGACGTACAGATCGCGTGAACCGGACGGCATCCGGATGCCGACGCGGCTGCCGTGCCCGACGCCCACCTCGGCGAGACGAGCGACGGTGCGTCGGATCAGCGCCAGCAGCTGGCCGTAGGTGAGGGTGACGTCGCCGTCGTCGATCGCGGCGGCGTCGGGGTGTGCCCGCGCGGTCTCGGTGAGGACGTCGCACAGGGTCCGCGGATCGTCTGCCTGCGCGGACAGCAGGAACTGAGGAGAGATCTGTACCTGCGTCACAGCCACCGTCTAGTCACGAGTTCGAGAATATAGCCGACCCAGATGACCAGCAGGGCTCGGCCCGGTGAATGTTTTTCCCCGGCGTTTACCGGATACAGGAGGGGGGCTGAGGGTGTAGCTTCGGCTCAGACCAGGAGGAATTCCATGCCCATCGTCCATCACCGGCGGCCGAGTCTCCTGTCATATCCTCTCTGGCTCGGATCGCGCCTGTTCCTGAAGCCGATGCTCACCCTGTGGCCGGTCAACAGTGCGGGCCTCGCCGGTCTGTTCCTGATCGACCGGCTGATGGCGGTCGGACCCAAACCCCGCGGGGTCGTCCGCGAGCAGTTGACCCTCGCGGGTCGTTCCACGGAGCTGATCATGCCCTCCGGTCCGTCGCGCCGGGACAGCGACACGGCGATGCTGTACCTGCATGGCGGCGCTTTCGTCGTGTGCGGTCTCGGTACCCACCGTTCGATCGCCGCGCGGCTGGCGCGCGCCTGCGAGATCCCGGTGTTTTCACTCGAGTACCGGCAGCTGCCGAAGGCCGGGGTGGGCGCATCGGTGGCCGACACGATCGACGCGTACGCCGAACTGATCAACGAACGCCACTATCGGCGGGTCATCGTCGCCGGTGATTCGGCGGGCGGATTCCTGGCGGCCAAGGTCGTCGAGGCCGTCGCCGCGCGCGGACTCCCGGCCCCGGCGGCGCTCATCGGCTTCTCTCCGCTGCTCGACGTGGACCTGGGTACCAACCCGGACCGGTCCAGTCGCTCCGACGCCTATCTGCCGAAGTCGAAGATGGCCAAGCTGGCCCCCAAGTTCGATCGCGGTCCCGTGCCGCTGACGGGGGTGCGCCGGATCTCCGATCTCGATCCGGACGAGTTCCCGCCGACGGTCATGGTCACTGCCCAGGGCGAGATGTTGGAGCCGGACGTCATCGACCTGGTCGAGATTCTCGACCAGGCGGGGATCGAGGCCCTCGCGCACAGCTACGCTTGGCAGGTGCACGCGTTCCCGGTGCTGGCCTCGCATCACCCGGAGACCATCCACGCGATCGAGGTGACCGCGACCTTCGCGAAACAGGCGATACGAGAGGGCAAGAGCACTGACGACCGAGAGGACCAACGGGTCGGCTGACGAAAGCCGCCCCGGCACCGAAGCAGGTGCCGTCCCCACCGCCGCGCCACCCACCGACGCCCCGCCCGGTGCGGTCGACGCGCGCTTCACCCTCGCCGCCGAACGCACGCTCCTCGCGTGGGTGCGGACCGCGATGGGATTCATGGCGGCAGGTATGGCGATCGTCTACCTCGCCCCCGACATCGACAGTCCGGTGTTCGAACTGGTCCTGGGTCTCGTCCTCGTCGCTCTGGGTTGCTCTCTCGCCGTGATCGGTGCGTGGCGCTGGCAACGCACAATGCACGTGCTCCAACACGGTGGCCAGATGCCGGGCCCGGCCCAGGTCCTGTTCGTCGTCACTGCGATAGTGGGGGTGGCCATCCTGATCGCGGTTGTCGTCGTGATCCAGACCTGATCGCCATCCCGACCTGTCCTACCCAGGAGTTCCCGTGAGTACCGGCCCCGACTTCTCCCGCGGCGCGCAGACGCTGTCGACGACGATGACCAGCATCGGCGCGGCCATCCTCATCGTCTGCCTGGGCTGGCTGACCGTCGACTGGTGGCGCGACGGCCGCTGGTTCTGGGTGGCCGTCGGGATCGCCATCATCGTGGTCAACATCGTGCTGATCGTGCTGCAGATCCGCCGCCAACGCGCAGAGCGCGCCAAGGGCCCGAAGCGCCCCCGGCGCCCGCTGATCGACAACTTCGACGACCTCGACGACAACCCTCCCCCTGCTGCCTGAGGTGTGAGGAGCGATAGCGACGAGCCACCCCCTGCTGCCTGAGGTGTGAGGAGCGAAGCGACGAGACGGTCCTATAGCTTGTCAAGGGTTCCGAGGTCGGTGGTGAGGTCGCGGAACACTTCGCGGGCGATG
>NZ_WXYI01000034.1:0-12675 GCF_009872315.1 Gordonia sp. YY1
CGCCGAAGTCTTTGGCGAACAACTACACTCGGTACAACAACCCGGTGTTGCATCGACCGATTGAACGCGCCCAGCGAACCGGGGTCAGGGCTGTTCACCGTGCGGCGTAGCCGCTTCCGATCAGGTGACGGCGCAGCCGGCAGTCTCACTGCCGCACTGACGAACAGCCAGCAAGGCGGCTCGACGCAACCACACCGGCCGCAACCCCGCAGTCGGGGATCTCAATGCGGGAATGCAAACTGACATGCGGAGCGCGGCGAGGCTGCCGTGCGCTGGTGTAGCGACTCAGCTGGCGGCCGCTGCTGTCCCAGCATGAACACGATGACCACGTGCAGCAATTCAAGGTCGTCGGCCGCGTACCGCGGCAGCTTTGGCGTGCTGGGGAGCGTGATATGTCTTGCGTCGTCACGGCGCAGTCGATGATCGCGGGGCACTTGTCCTTGGCTTCATCGACAGGCGGTGTTGTCGTGCGACCATTGGTCGTGGCTGCACTCGTCTAGCCATGCTCTTAGCGGACCCTGGATACGATCTCAGCCGAACTGGATACGACGAGTTTGCCCTAGTCCCAGACACTTTGACGCGGTCAGACATCGCCTTCCCCGGCAACGATCAACTCGTCCAGACATGCCTGGCATCCTGTCCAGCAGGAACCCTTCGTGCCATCAACTCGGTACTCACCCGGAATGGGAAGGCACGGCACTCGCAATCTCTTGGCGCTTCTCCAGGTCTATGGGCCGATGCGGCGTCAGTCTGTCCGCGTGAAGTTGGTGAAGAAGTCATCGATTGTTGATACGTCGGCATACTGTCGGAAATGAGCGACGTCGACCTTGACGAAGACACCGCTAGAGGTGAAATACGTTTGAGCATCTAGCGATCCAGCGGCCGCAATGTGCAATAGACGATCCGACTCGTGGTCAATCCAGGCAGTGAGGCGCATGGGAGTGTGGAGAGGGACCGGCCGGCGATATTCGACGGTCAGGGTGCGGGTCACCGCGGGGGTCCGCGCGATCCACAGGGTGAAACCCATGATGTCGTCGCAGGCGGCCGAGATCGCGCCACCGTGTGCCAACCCTGGCGCGCCGACGTGTTTCTCGTCGAAGGTGTGATCGGCGTACACCCGCTCGCCGCTCCGGTGGACCTCAAGTTGAAGTCCGTGGGGGTTTTCGCTTCCGCAGCCCATGCACTGGGACGAGTGCGCCGGCAGTCTTGCTTCTGAGGTCATCTTCTGATCGTTGTCCTTACTGAGCCGCCACCTACTCAAACAGGGTGCGGGGGTCGATGAGGTGTGGGAGCTGGTCCCGACACGGTCTTTCTATAAATACTATGGGTAATACTGGCAGTACCTGGTACTGTCCATCACGCGCACCGGCATTGAGTGGCGCAAACCACGTGTACGAGGGAAGGAGAGGTCCATCACCACTAGGACCGACGCCAACCGTTTCCTGGACGGCGCCGCCACTTTCGGTAGCACCCTCGGCTTGGCTGGCCAGGCCCTGCGGTGGGTAGCGGTAGACATTGCTACGGGACGGTTTCCGTTTCGCGAAGCCGTATCGCAGACCTGGTTCGTTATTGTCGTGACGACTCTGCCCGCGATTCTGGTAGCTGTGCCATTCGGTGTCATCGTGTCGGTACAGGTGGGAAGCCTCACTCAGCAAGTTGGGGCCACGTCAATTGCTGGCGCGGCTGGGGGCCTCGGGATCATTCAACAGGGAGCGCCGATCGTTACCGCCCTTCTACTCGGGGGCGCGGCCGGATCAGCGATTGCCTCTGATTTGGGCGCTCGAACGATTCGCGAAGAAATTGCCGCCATGGAGACACTCGGACTCAACCCCACCAGGCGCGTCGTAGCACCTCGGTTCGTATCTGTGTTGATCACCGCGCCGATGCTCTGCATGCTGATCGTCTTCACCGGGCTGCTGGCGGGCTACGCAATCAGCGTCGATGTCCAAGGCATCACACCCGGCAGCTATGTCGCGTCGTTCGCGTCGTTCGCATCGGTAACCGACATCGTTGTCGCTCTATGCAAATCACTTGTGTTCGGACTTGTCGTGGTGACGATTGCCTGTCACCGCGGGCTGTCGACGAAGGGCGGCCCTAAAGGCGTCGCAACCTCGGTGAATGCCACCGTAGTACTGGGTGTCGTCGCGTGCTTCGTGATCAATGTCTTTATCACGCAACTAACAACCATGTTCGTCCCCCAAACCATTGGATGAGAAACGCCTCGTGACCACCGTTCCCTCCCGGAGGTTCTCCGCCGCCACCCGTCCGGTCGGTGCCGTGATCGCGCCCGTTGCACAAGTACCTGAACGCTTGGGGCACGTCGCGACCTTTGTGATCGCCGCGGTCCTCGGCATCCGCCATGTCATCGCCACCTACCGACGCCAAACCCTGCTCTACATACAAGAATTCGCCTGGGGTAGAGGTGCAGTCTTGGTCGGTGGTGGAACGGCCATCGTCCTCGCCATCCTCGGCATCGCCGTCGGCGCCTCAATCGGTATCCAGGGTTACGCCTCGCTGGACCTCGTAGGGATGGGTTCACTGACTGGATTCATCTCTTCCTACGCCAACACCCGAGAGCTTGCACCAATGATCGCTGCGATCGGGTTCGCAGCGCAAGCCGGCTGCCGGTTGACAGCTGAGATAGGCTCGATGCGCATTTCCGAGGAGATCGACGCTCTCGAGGCTATGGCGGTACGTCCCATTCCCTTCGTCGTCAGCACTCGCGTAGTGGCGTCGATCACGACCGTGATTCCTTTGTACATCATCGCGCTTATTCTCGGATTCGCGGCCGCTAAACTCGTCGTCACACAGGTACACGGCCAATCCGGCGGCACTTATGATTTCTATTTCGACCAGTTCCTCAAACCTCAGGACCTTATCTTCTCGCTCATCAAAGTTCTTGTATTTGTCGTTTCCGTAGTGATTATCCATAGCTATCAGGGCTACTTCGCCACAGGCGGAGCTGAGGGGGTAGGCCGGGCGTCCGGCCGAGCGATCCGCACGAGCCTCATCGTCATCGTCGTGGAGGACATGATTCTGACACTTCTGATGTGGGGACTCGATTCCGGCGTACGGATTTCTGGGTAGGGGGGTTCAGTGGCTGTCTTTCATGATCCGTCCGGGCGCGAACCATCGCACGGGAACCTAGTCCTTCGGGGGGTCGCCCTCTTAATCCTCGGCGCGATAGCTGCCTACTTACTGATAAGTGACGCTAACGGTGACTTCAGCGATCACACGTCGTTGACCATCAACACCGACGCGATAGGCGACGGATTGAAGGGGGGATCGGAGGTGAAGTACCTTGGGTTCACCGTGGGCGAGGTCTCGAGCATCTCGGTTCGAGACCGTGGCGCGACGGTCAGAATCAACTTCACCGGTTCCGGCAACGATCTAGATCTCCGGCAGGGCATGACGGTGAATTACACCTCGGCAAACGCACTGGGACCGACGGCACTGGAGATCGTGGATCCTGGACACGGACCGCCCATCGGTTCCGGCGGGAGTGTCTACGTAAGCAGGTTGCAGTCTGAACAGACCTCGGTGTCAACACTTGTTAGGAAGATCTCCACGCTGGTCGAGGCACTGGACCAGCCCTCATTTGAAGCGGTGGTGAGGTTCATCGTCGAGGATTCGCAGGCAATGGCTGATAGCGGAAAACTCGTATTCCAGATCGCGAAGCTCACGCGGGATGTCCAGAAACGGCCGGTCGGGGAGGACCTAGAAATTGCAGCCAATCTGTCCACCGGAGTCGCCGACTTCATGACGCCGTTCGTCCCTGGCGTCTTGAAGAACGTCGATATCGCTGACTTTTTCGCCACTCAACAAAACATCGATCGCACGAAAAGCAATCTCGGCGACACGGGAAAGGTTCTGTTCGGTGCACTCGGCGGACTGCTCGACAAGAATTACCCGGCCCTGAGTTCGCTGTTAGACGTCGGCCTTGACCTAGCGCGGCCCGTCGCCAGATCCGCCTCGGGGCTCGTTCGCACGGTGTACACGATCCCGCAGATCCTCGATGGCATCGACAAAGCCTTGCCGAAATTCGGCGACCGAGTCCAGCTCCAGCTAGCACTGGTGGTCCAGACCTCACCTGCTCTACAAAGCGCATTGAGAATGGGGGGGCCCACGGGATGACTCTGAGGTCTCTGACACCCACAATCATTAAGATCACCGCGTTCACCGCTGTCATCGGCGTCCTTACATATGTCATCATCGCGATTCTGCAGCCGACCAACGAAGGATCCTCCAGTTCGCAGCGTTCCGCGGTTTTTGCCGACGCTTCCGGACTCAAGCCCCGCGACGGGGTACGACTCGCTGGAGTGAAGGTGGGATATGTAACGGCTGTCGACCTGAAGGGATCAACAGCGATCGTCCGTTTCCAACTGGACGACGGCGTCTCGATTACCCCCGCGACGACTGCCGCCGTCCGTTACCAAAACCTGCTGGGGCAGCGGTATGTGGAGCTCATCAATGCCGGACAAGGCGCCGACCAGGAGTCGATCACACAGGTGGCACTCAACAAGACCGTCCCGTCGTTCGACGTATCGACACTATTCAACAGTTTCAAACCAGTATTCGATACATTGAATACGGCCGAGATCAATGAGCTTCAGTCGAACCTGCTACGGGTCGCCCAGGGGGACGGTCGAGGTATCGCACCAGTCATGAAGCAAGTCGCGAACATCACCGAGTACGGGAACCAGCGTTCAGAGATCATCACCAACATTGTGACGAGCCTGGGACAGGTGTCTGATCAGTTGATGGGGCGCTCCGCCGAACTGGTCGAGTTGATAGACAAATTGGGGTCAATCGTCGATGCGTTCAGCCGCGTGAGCGATCGCCTGAGGGCCTCGCTGCGGGAGGTCAACCGTTCGATGGCGAAGACTGTGCTCTCCGGTGAGCAGATCGAGTCGACCTACGACACCAGCTTCGCGGCCATTTATCAGAGATTGGTGCGGGAGCCAGGGGATACAGAAAGCTTACTGAACGGTGCCGTTCTCCTGAAGCCACTCCTGGACGCCCTGGAAGCTACATCCAAAGCGACACCTTCGTCCTCGGCGGCAGGGTGCGCCCGAGGAGTGCTCGACCTACCGAGAACAGCGCAGATCGCCCTGATGGGTCAACGACTGGTGGTGTGCCAGTGACCCGCTTCTTCGATAAGCGTCCGCATCACCGCCCGCAGCGTCGGCGCGACCTCATCCTGGCGGGAGTCGTTACGATGGTCACGGTGGCCGGCCTCGTCGTGGCGGGTGCTGTGTACATCTCACCGCCCGGACAAACTATCTACAGTGCCAAGTTAGTCAATACCGGCGGATTGGAAGCCGGCGACCAGGTACGTATCGCCGGGATCAGGAAAGGCAAGGTCGCGTCAGTCGACCTGACCGGAACGTTCATCACCGTGCGATTCCGGCTGGATGACTCGATTGCCGTTCGGTCGGACGCGACGGCGAACGTCCGTCTCATCACCCCTATCGGTGGACGTGTATTGGACCTCGACCCAGGTTCAGGCCCGTCGGCCCTCGACGGTGCAATCCCACTGGAGCAGACAAGCAGCACCTACGACATTTCCAGCACGCTTGAGACAACCACACCGGTGTTCCGTGACGTGCGTGGTGTTGATCTACGGCGCACAGCGGCGCTGCTACAGAATGCTTTCTCCGACGGAAACACCAATATCCCTGATGCCCTGCAAAACGCGAGCAGCCTGATGGACCTACTGCAACGTCAGTACGCACAACTCGACAAGACGATGACGTTGTCCGATGAGTACGTCGCCGCCCTCGCAAACCGCAAGCAGGTACTCGTGGACTTCCTCCGCCAGCTCAGCTTCCTTGCCCGCACCCTTGGACCAGACATCGCCAACGTCCAGAACGGATTCGATTATCTGCGCCGTCTTTTCAAGCTACTGACCCGACCGCTTGTCGCGTACCGCGACGGAATAGAACCATCGGTACAACAGTTCAAGACCCTTCTGAACAAGGTGTCGGCCCAGATGCCCGCCTACGCAAACGCGCTGACCCAGGTCGATCAGATCACCAGACGACTGAGCATTCTTCTCGACGCTCCAGAGGTCGGTCCAGCGAGTCCTGAACCGACTGTCCGCATCTGCATCCCGAGTGGTGATCAAAAATGCTGACAGAGCGGATGCGTCAGCATCTGATCCCGATCGCCACCATCGTCACACTGGCAGTAGTGATCGCGGCCGTAGGAATCAACTATGCGACAGCCGACGACGACACGCGGCCACTATGTGCGGAGTTTTCCGACGCATCAGGTCTGTACGAAGGCAACTCCGTCGCGATGCTCGGCAAGAAGGTGGGCAGGGTCGTAGGCATTCACGAGGAGGGCCAGAGGGGCGTGCGTGTCGACATGCGGATCGACAAGACCGTGCCGCTTCCCGCGGATGTGGGGGCCACCCTGGTGTCCACCTCGATTGTCACCGAAAGGCAAATCGAGTTCACCCAGCCCTATCGCGGCGGAGAGCATTACGAGTCGGCCAAGTGCATACCACTGAACAAAACCAGGACTCCACTGGGGATTAGTCAAACGCTCGACGCGATCAGCACTCTTTCTGATGAACTCGTCAAGGACGGCGGACGTAACACCGATGCGATTCTCCAGGCGCTCACGCTCGTCTCCAAGAACATGGAGGGAACCCAGGGCGATATCTCTGGCATTCTCAAGGACTCGGCCACGCTGATCAACGATCCGACCCGGCGTGATGGTCAGATACGCAGAATTGTAGCCAACCTCGCGACCTTAACCGGTGTTGCCACCGAGAACAGTGCTGAGGTGACCCAACTGTTCGACAACTTCGTCGGCGCAATCGAGGTGATTGTTGCTTTCGGTCAAACATTCGGCGCCGCAACAGAGTACGCAGGTACCTTCGTCCCCATCCTGTCGCGATTGGCGTCCGACTTCGGTCCACCGATCTTCGCAATTGGTGATGCTGCGGTTCCACTCCTCGCGCAAGTAGGCAAGCAAGAGAACATCCTGGCGACCGTCGCCGCTCGAACGGCTGACCTCATCGTCAAGCATCCGGATGCGAAGTCGATCCTGCGGGCATTCGCCGTGTCTGTCCCACTGCAGACCCTAAGAACGGCGTGTGCCTCTCCCCCCGTCAACGGCGTCTGCAGGACGGGTAACGAAGTGGCGACGATCGCTAACTTGATCGGAGGGCAATCTCAATGATGACCTACGGCTACCTTCGCCGTGTCACGGCCGCGATCGTGACGCTGTTCGCAGCGACCATCGCCCTCGCCGCCTGCAGCATCAACGCCGACAATCCGCCGACCATCGGCGGATCATCCGCCCGAGACGGTTACTACATCGAGATCGAGTTCACGAGTGCTCTGAACTTGCCTGCCCGTGCCAAAGTCCTCTCTCGAGGGATTGACGTCGGTGCCGTCACCAGCGTCACGTACGACGGAGGCCACGCGCTGGTTGCCGCCCGAATTGATAAAGACGCCCAACTGCCGGAAGATTCGCGCGCGGAACTCCGCCAAGACACTCTCCTGGGCGAGATTTATGTGGCCATCCTTCCCCCCGCACAGCAGTCCACCCAAGCCTTGCTGCACGCGGGATCGGTAATACCTCTCTCACGCACCGAACCGGCTGCCAACGTCGAGGACGTGATGCGGGGTATGGCTAATGTACTGGGCGGGGGTGAACTCGATAAAATCCATACCGCGATATCGACACTGAACTCGACCTTTCCGAGTGACCCCGCCCAATTCGATACGCTTTACCGCACGACGTTGCGCACCGTGTCTGAGGTGTCCGCCAACGCCGACAAACTCGACGTAGTCCTGCAGTCGGCCGATCGCACGCTGAAAGTGATCCTGGCCGACCCGTCAGGTACTGACCGAATGCTGACCAAGGGGGGAGTGAACTTCTATGGTCTGGGCTACTCGCTAATTGACGTCGCGCTACTTATCGCCAACCTGCGCGACTTCGCAGTATCTGCCGGCCGTATCGTCGACCCTGAGTATTCCCGCATCAAGGAAACGGTAGGAGCGATCGCGCCGGTAATCGCGTCCATCGCGTACTCGGACATCTACTCCAAGGATGTTTTTGACAAGGCGACGCGTGTAATACGCGAGAAGCTCATCCCATTCGTCAGCTCGCCAGATATCAACGTTTCCGACGTGTCTATCGACGGCCAAGATCTAGCGCGACGTGATGCCGGGTCGTTCATTAACGTATTGCGAGCGATCGGAATGATGCCATGATCCGCAGCACCGTCGTATCCCTGGTTGCCCTTGTCGTCGTCTTCCTCGTCGGAGCAACATACCTGACCATCGACGTGGCACGGGTAAACCCGTTCCGCTCCGACTACACGATCTCGGCCATACTCGAGAGCTCGGGCGGCCTGCTCGACACATCGCCGGTGATGCTAGAGGGGGTGCCGGTGGGCAAGGTGACATCTATTCGCGTCACAGATAATCAGCTCGCCGTCGACATGTCCATCGACTCCGGCTATAAGATTCCTCGCGGCAGTGTCATGACGATCCAGAACCTCTCGGTCGCGGGAGAGCAATACATCAACTTCATCCCACCGGGTACCACCACCAGTGAGTACTTGCGTAGTGGGGACCTAGTGTCCGCCAGTGCCATCCACGTGTCCCAATCCGTTCCCCAGGTGCTCCCGAAATTGTCGGCAGTGGCCGATGCGCTCGATCCAGCATCGATTGAGTCCATCAACGAAACGATCTCGGCTGCAGTCGACGGCCGGCAAAAGGACCTCGACACGATCGGAGACATGATGCACCGCCTCGTGGACTTCGTCGGTGACGACGGTGCGGTCCGTACCACTGCGGACAATGCCGAGTTCCTCCTGGGCCTTATGTCGAACGTGGGCGGTGTGCTCAGTACCGCGTCGGTCCGGACCCCGGATGCCGTCGACGGTTTGGCGAGAATCCAACGTGCGTTCATCGTTTTCACCTCTACGTCCTACGACAAATGGCCGCCGATCCTGAAGCTAGTGGAAAAGCTCAGCGGTTACATCCAGATACTTCAGCCCGACATTGTCGCCATCACCCGCGCGGTCAAACCGGCGACGGCGAAAGTCGCAGACACATATATCGACTTCGGATCGATCGGTGATCTTCTGGCTCGAACATTCCCCGCGTCCCATCGGGGGAAGGCGCAGATCCCGATCGCCGTCACACCATCACCTCGCTGACGCCCGATGTCTACCCCCCCTACCCCAGCATTTACAGAAGGCAGCAAATGACGGCACACGACAACGGATCAGAATCCGAGGACAGCGGCACCGAAAATGAGCTGACTGCGGCTTCCGTTAAGGCAGATCGCGGCGACGCCACTAGTGCTGCAGAATCTGCGACGTCACAGGACGTTTCCGCCTCGGACGAGGCAAGCCCCCCGACGTCCGTCGCCGAGCAGCGCTGGGGATCAGCACGCCTCCAGGTGGTGGCCGTCGGTGCTCTCGTGGTAGTACTCGCGGTGCTGGCCGGGCTCTTTGCTTACCTCTACATTGACATGCGGCAAGCAAAGACGTCCGTGGAGGACGCTGCCACACAACGAGCGCAGGCAGCGCAGGCAGCATCGGACTACACCACAAAGTCGCTCACGTACAGCTACCAAAACACCGACGCATTCTTTACCGAAGTGAAAGAGAATGCCAGCGATGCGTTGGTCAAGCGATACGACGATGTCGAACCCACCTTGACCCAAATCATGGAACAGGCCAAGGTCCAAGCGTCGGGACGCGTACTGGCGACCAGCGTCACCGGCAGCGCCAGCGAGAACCGGGGGGAATACACGGTGCTGGTCTTCGCCACCCAGAAGACCCAGAATGTTCAGAACCCTCAGCCGAGCGAACTCCCCACACTGTTGAAAGTCGTCGTGCTGAAGACCGATAACGGCTGGCAGATCCAGGATTACGGACCTGCTGAATGATCCAGCGTCCGCCGCGAAAGGAGAGTTAGATGAAAAGCACCATGCAGGAGGTGCCGATGACAGTGTCATCGATACTGCGCCACGTCGCAACCAATCACACTGTTAGGCAGGTGATTACCTATTCCGTGAACGGCTCTGCCCGGTATGCGACCTACGGCGATCTTGAAGAGCGATGCGCACGTCTGGCGAATGCTCTGCGTCGGGTCGGCGTGGTCGGCGACGACCGCGTGGCAACGATGCTGTGGAACAACCAGGAGCACCTCGAAGCGTACGCTGCGGTACCCGCGATGGGCGCGGTGCTGCATACGCTGAACATCCGGTTGTCACCGGCTCAGCTGCAGTTCATCGCGAACCACGCCGAAGACAAGGTCATTATCGTGGACGGGTCGCTGGTTCCGTTGTTGGCGGCGGTCCTACCGGGCTTGGCGACGGTTCGGGTTGTGTTCGTTACCGGCGACGGCGACACCTCCCCGCTCGACGGGCACGGCGTGACCGTGATGCGATATCATGACGCGCTCGCAGCGGAATCCCCAGTGTTCTCTTGGGTCGATCCCGACGAGCGGTCGGCTGCGGGTATGTGTTATACGAGCGGCACTACAGGCGATCCCAAGGGGGTCGTCTACAGTCATCGCTCGGTGTTTCTGCACTCCATGGCAGCGTGTACCGGTAACGCTCTGGCGATCGCAGAAGCCGATCGTGTACTTCCCGTCGTGCCGATGTTTCATGCCAGCGCCTGGGGTCTGCCCTACGCGTCGCTGATGGCCGGCGCGGACTTGCTGATGCCTGATCGATACCTTCAAGCAGCGCCGCTCGCTGACATGATCCAACAACATCGCCCCACGAAGGCAGGAGCAGTACCGACAATCTGGAACGATCTTCTTCAGTACGGTATCGCGAATCCGGGTGTCGACTTGTCATCGATCGACCTTGTCGCCTGTGGTGGAGCTCCCGTCCCGCAGTCGTTGATCGAGGGGTTTGCGGACCGCTTCGGCGTACAGATTATTCAGGCGTGGGGTATGACTGAGACGTCCCCGCTTGCAGCGGTAGGTCGGCCTCCCGCCGGGATCAGCCCCACAAAGGAAATGTCTTACCGCAAGCGACAGGGACGGGCAATTTGCGGGGTGGAGATGCGCCTCATCGACGAGGGCGGCCTGCCTGTTCCCCGTGACGACAAGTCCGTCGGTGAACTCGAAGTGCGGGGTCCGTGGGTCACAGGCAGCTACTACCGACTCGAGGACACCGAGAGGTTTCGGGATGGCTGGTTGCGGACCGGCGACGTGGGACACATCAGTCCGGACGGGTATCTGACGCTGACCGACCGGTCCAAGGACGTCATCAAGTCCGGGGGCGAATGGATCTCGTCAGTGGAGCTCGAGAACTGGATCATGTCGCACCCGGATGTCGCCGAGGCCGCGGTTGTCGCGATGCCCGACCCCCGATGGCAGGAGACAGCTCTCGCTGTTGTGGTTCCGGCACCGGGTCGCGAAGTGTCGGCTGACACGCTCCACGAGTGGTGCCTAAGAAATTGCCCGGAGGAGATCCCGCACTGGTGGATCCCGAAGAACTGGACGTTCGTGGAGCAGATACCACGGACGAGCGTGGGCAAGTTCGACAAGAAGGTGTTGCGCGCGAAGCATGAGCAGGGCGAGCTGTCGGTTGTATCGAACTAGCGCCGCACGGGGTCGGCTTCGCGTCCGCACTGGCCGAGATAGGACACCGCCGAGGTAAGGCACAGATGTGCCCACCGAACGTCCTCAGCGTTCGGTGGGCACGTATTTGTTGGAGCGATGCGTCTGCCCGATGGCCCCGGTGGGACAGACAGCACCGTCACTGGGAATTGCGCGGCCATTCATCTCTCACTCATCGTTCGTTGGGCGCCGTTTTATCGAGCGTCGTAGAGTTTGCGAGGTGGACATCGCAGCCAGCGCTCCACATTCGCAGTCATCAGCACACAACATCGAAGGGGGCACCATCATGGCCGAGGCTATCGTGGGCGCAATCATTACCGACATCGTCGGCGAACTGGTCACCGGATCGATCGAGTCCGGATCAGACGAAGCTACCGCTTGAGCGCTTCACAGAAGAACACACCGCCCCGTGGCTTCTGCCGCGGGGCGGTCTTTTGGTGCGCGGGGGCTCGAGTCGTAGAGTTTGCGAGGTGGACATCGCAGCCAGCGCTCCACATTCGCAGTCATCAGCACACAACATCGAAGGGGGCACCATCATGGCCGAGGCTATCGTGGGCGCAATCATTACCGACATCGTCGGCGAACTGGTCACCGGATCGATCGAGTCCGGATCAGACGAAGCTACCGCTTGAGCGCTTCACAGAAGAACACACCGCCCCGTGGCTTCTGCCGCGGGGCGGTCTTTTGGTGCGCGGGGGCTCGAAACGTATGTCGCAACACGTACTCGACGAGGCCACACCGATGAGCCATGTCCGCACACTCACCGTCCGACTCACCTCCTAAACCAACCCCACACCCACAGCCGAAGCGCATGACTTGTCCTGGACGAAGTAGCGGTCGGCGTCACGACTGGGCGCCATCGCCCCCGCCGGCACCAGTGACGGCGCTCATTGAAACTGCCCAGTCCTGCTAACTGAAACTGCTCACTTGTGTGGCACCGCCAACAGGGCGGGCCTTCCTCGATGCTGATGGTCTCTGACCACACATCAGCCTTCGAGGGAGACCCGCTCGTTCATGCTCACACAAGGAGAATCCGTGGAAGCACATGCCCTGCGAAAGCAGGGAT
>NZ_WXYI01000035.1:0-11123 GCF_009872315.1 Gordonia sp. YY1
CCATCGGTGTCGATCATCTCGCTTCCCCCGCCAATCTTGCGGGATTCAGCGTGTCCAACACCCGGGGTCAGGGTCCTTTCGACACACCGCAGTCAGGACTTGTGGGATACACATCGTTTGAGTGAGCTGTCGTGCCGCGTGCGTGACAACAGGGCGGACCACTCGCGCGAGGTGATTAGACGGGGTCGACGCGAGTGGCGAATGCAGGGTCTCCGAAGGGCCTGTCTCTATGAAAGCGAACGCCCACCGTGGCCGCAGCGCCGTCAATAATCCCCCACGAGGTCTGGCGCAGGTGCGCGGCAAACAAGTCCCTGCTCATTCCATTCTGCCGACCCTGATCGATCCACCACTGGGTCGCTGATAGACCAGCCCCTAGGATAGAGGCCACTGCTACGGCGACGAGGGACTCGTCGCCGCCGACCTCTCGGAGGCCACGAGCGAACTCGTCAGAAATGATCTCCATTGCCGATCTCAACTGATCTGCGGGCCCTCCCTCGCCGGACTCAGAGTACTGGAACATGTGTTTCGTCATGAGGAAACGGACGACCGCTGGATGGTCGTCGACCAAGGATACGTATGCAGAGATCGCTGAACGGAAAAGCTCGTCAACGGAGCTGTCTTCCTGTCCGGAGAGCAGAGTTGACTGCGCTGACTCCCACATCATCGAACCCAGACGTGCTGCCACGGCGGAATAGAGCCCAGCTCTGTCACCGAAATGGCGGTAGAGCTTAGGTTTCGACGCACCTGCCTCTTCCGCAATATCGTCCATGCTCACGGCATCGCCGAACTTTTCGATCGCGCGTATAGCGGCGTCGACGAGTTCAGCCTTCACGATAGCGCGGTGGTCGTCCCAACGCGTGCTTCGTGCGTCGCGCACACGACGCTGCACTTTCACCGGGGCCGCGGAGATTCGACGGACTACAGACATGGCCTCCTACGTTATCAGGATGGACGACTCGTCGCGCCAGTGAGCACGTGGCGCCCGCGTGGCCGTGACATTGGTTAATGAGACGAGCTTCAGGCGGATCTGTCTAACCTGGCCACAGCTGAATTGAAGTCTCCAACGGCCTCTAGGTTGGACATGTGACCGACCTTGTCGAGAAGAGTGAATTCGAATAGAACGCCCCGCCGACCCAGTCGCGCTGCGAGATCCACCGAATGGGCCGCCGGGGTCAGTCTGTCGGCATCGCCCACGATGACCGCCGCCGGCACTGTCAGCGAGTCAACCCCCCTGCTGACGTCGATTGTCGCCAAAACGGCACCCCACATCCCCCGCACCTGTGGTGGGCATCGCAACACGATGTCGGCGCACTCATCGACTACCTCGACAGTCGCGCCCGGGCCCAGGGTTCCGTAACGAATCAGGCGGCGAGACAAACGCGTGTCCCGCACCTCGGGTCCCGCGACCGCAAGACTAGCCGCGAAGGCCCGTTCAAGTCTCGGTCGTAGCTGTCGGGGAACTTTGAGCAACGTTGACCGATCCACCAACTGTGATGGCCCGGTGCTTGCCAGTACTACTCCGCGGGCCAGCTCCGACACCGAGGCTGGGTACTCAGCTGCCCAGCTCATGATGGACATACCTCCCATGCTGTGTCCGACCACGACAGCCTTGTCGGTGGGAGTGGCGACCGCCCGAACTACGGCCTCCAAGTCATCGGCCAGAAGTCTCGCCGAGAACGGTGCCCGGCCCCGGTCGCTCCACCCGTGTCCGCGTTGGTCGTAGACCACTACCCTATGCGTCGCCGCGAACTGCTCGATCTGTGGCCGCCAGAAACGCCCCTGACAGGCCCAGCCGTGACTAAAGACCAGCAGTGGAGCATCCCGGCCCGGGCCGAATTCCTGGGCGAATAACCTGGTTCCGTCGGAGGAGAGGACCTCTAGGTGCCGCGACACTCGCGACTCGCTCGCTATCTCAGAGGTCATCGAAGCTCACCGTGACTGCATCCGTCAGCGGAAGTGCCTGACACGCAAGCCGTTCACCGTCGGCAATGTCATCTTCAACGAGGATGTGGTTTTGTGCCATCTCTACATCACCCTCGACCAGCTTGCATACGCACGCGCTGCAGGCCCCTTCTCGGCAGGAGTACGGGGCATTGTGACCTTGGGCCAATAGCACGTCGAGCAACGGAGTGTTGCGCGGCCACTCAGTCGTGATGGACTGCCCATTCAGATAGACTGTGGCGGTCGCCACACCATCGTCGTCACTGAGCTGACGCATCGTGGCTATGTCGAACGGATCTCCGGTCAGTGACTGAAAGACTTCTCGATGTACCGAGGAGTGCTCGACACCGCAGGCCTCCGCCGACTTCTGCACCAGATCCATGAACGGCGCCGGACCACAGGTGTAGATCTGTGCACCGCGGTGCTCACGTATGGCGGATTCGACATCCTCAGGTGCCGGAATCCCCATAGCCGACTCCAACCAGTGGAAGACCGTGAAACGCTCGGGGAACTCGGAGGTGATCTGCGCCAGTTGGCCCTCGTACATGATCGACTCGGCATCGCGATTCGCGTAGAACAGTGTGACTTCGCCCCCGCCGCACACAAGGGCCGACTTAATCAGCGACAAGACCGGAGTGATCCCACTTCCTCCTGCAAAGAAAAGAAAATCGACGTCGAGATTCTTAGCCGTGAAGTGCCCTGACGGCGGGAGGACGGTCAACTCCATTCCCGGGATCGCGTTGTCGCACAGCCAGTTCGATGCGTAACCGTTCTCCGTCCGCTTGATCCCGATCTCGAGACGGAAGTCCTCGACGTGAGGCGAGCTGCTCAACGAGTAGCATCGTGCGACATGATCGGTCCGATCAGATGGGATCTTCACGGTGATGAATTGCCCTGGGACATGCTTGAACTCCTCGACCATGGCATCGGGGATCTCGAACGAAATGGTGACGGAGTCTTTCGTTTCCTGGGTCACTTCTGAGACGGTCAAGGTGCGTGAGCGGGCTGCGGCAGCCGGACGTGCATCGGGTTCGACGGTCACTTGAGGATCCCCTGTCTACGTGCGACCGCGTAACCCGCCCGTGTCAGTGGCGCCGCGATGTCCTGGTAGCGGGGACCGATCACCCGTGCCACGAAGTCGAAACCGCGGGCGTCCGCACCGATCAACACTCGTGCCTTCTTCTTGTCCATACCTTTGAGGATTGTCGCCGCTGCTTTATCCGGGGTGCTTCGTGCGATCCTGTCGAACAACGAGGCGACAGTCGCGGTGTCTGCCCCCATGGCGGAGACGCCTCGGGCATTGTTGACGATGTTGGTTTTTACACCCCCGGGTGCACACACGTCACTGTGACCGGGTATCGACTGATTTTCATCTCCTGTCGGAGCGCCTCGGTGAAGCCTCTGACGCCGAATTTCGCGGCATTGTATGCGCTCTGGCTGGGGATTCCGATCAAGCCGAAGACGCTCGACGTGTTAACGAGATGTCCGTCCCCGGACGCGATCAGGTGAGGCAGAAACGCCTTCGACCCGTTAACGACTCCGCCAAAGTTGATGCCCATGAGCCAGTCGAAGTCTTCCCAGGTCATGTCGACCACGTCGACGCCCAAGGCCACGCCGGCGTTGTTGAACACCATGTCGACGTGGCCCGACTCTGACCGCACTCCGTCGGCATAGTCCTGAAACGCACTGCGGTCCGCAACGTCTAGTACGGCGGCGGTTACCGTCGCCCCATACGTGGTGCGGCAAAGTTCTGCAGTCTCCTTCAAGTGCATCTCATCAATGTCGGACAGTGCCAGTGCGGCACCTCGCTCCGCCAACTGGAGTGCCAAAGACCGCCCGATCCCTGACGCGGCACCGGTGATCACTGCCACCTTGCCTGTGTAATCATGCCGGTCAGAATTACTCATGTCGTCTCATCATTTCTACGAATCGTGTCTCTCCGTGCGTTCGGGCTCAGGCGATGTCGTACTCAGCGGGGTCGAAATCTTTTGTGGCGCGCCAGTACTGCCATGTGAAGCCCGGCCACACGGTCCGGTTGACGCCCTGCGAGTCGAGATACCAACTCGTGCAGCCGCCGTTGGTCCACACTCCCTTGGCCAGCTTCCGCTGGATGTCGGTGTTGAACCGTTCTTGCACGGACGGGCGTACGTCGACCTTCTCAGCGCCTCGGCTTTCTACTGTGTCGATAGCCTTCATGATGTATTTGATCTGTTGCTCGATCATGAACACCACTGAGTTGTGGCCGAGGCCCGTGTTGGGTCCGAGGAGGAAAAACAGGTTGGGAAAACCCTCGGTCGTGATGCCCAGGTGCGTGTTAATCCCCGTCTGATGCCAGTGGGACGGGAGATCCTCGCCAGTGGCACCTTTCAGGGCGAGCTGATCGAAACCATCAGTCACGTGAAAACCGGTCGCATAAATAATTACGTCAATGGGGTGCTCGACGCCGTCTGAGGTGACGATGGAATCAGCGGTGACCCTCTCAATCCGATCGCTGATGACAGTGGTGTTGGGCGCCGCAAGTGCAGGGTAATAGTCGTTTGACCCCAGAATTCGCTTACAGCCGATGCGATATGAGGGGGTCAGTTTCTTGCGTAGTACCGGATCAGAGATGGAGCGTTCAATGTTCCACCGAGCGACCCGTTCGATTGGCCGCATAAGGTTGGAGTGACCGTTGAGGCCGAAGGCTAGGCTCTCCGCACCCCAGTACACCGACCACCTGGCGATACGACGTGCAATCGGGAGTCTGCTCAGAAGAGTCCGCAGGGCCGGCGGAACGGTGAAATTCTTGCGGGGTAGGACCCAGGCAGGGGTTCGCTGGAAGACCTTGAGGGACATGGCCTCCTTCTGCACGAACGGCACAAACTGGATAGCGCTGGCACCAGTGCCGATCACGGCGACACGCTTGCCCTCCAGATCCACCGAATGATCCCACTGTGCGGAGTGAAACGCTTCGCCTTTAAAGTCCTCAATCCCCGAAATTTCGGGAAAATTGGGGATATGCAGCGCACCGACTCCTGAGACTACGAACTGAGCAATGTACTCACGTCCGGACTCAGTACGCAGGTGCCACCGCGACTCTGACTCGCTCCAGTATCCGGAAACCAACTTCTGACCGAAATGAATCTTTTGTGTCACGCCGCGCTTGTCCGCCACGTCTTGTAGATACCGCTCAATTTCTGGTTGTGACGACCACACCTTCGACCAGCTACCTCGACTCTCGAATGAGTACGAGTACATCAGCGACGGGACGTCACATGCACAGCCCGGATAGGTGTTGTCGCGCCAGGTTCCACCGACGGAGCTTGCCTTCTCCAGGATTAGAAAGTCGCTGTACCCGCGACGTCTTAGCTGTGCGGCCATCCCGAGACCAGAGAACCCGCTTCCGATGATCAGAATCTTGGTCGAAATCGGGTCGTCGGTTGAGTCAGTTGTGGCGGCGGCGCGCGAGGTGCGCCGGGTAGTTGATGATGCCATGTTTATGCTTTCTCCCTCGTGGGTTCGTTGGCACAACACATCCTGCGCACAGTGGCAGCAGGTGATCTGTTGAGGCGGAGGTGATCGCGAAGCCATCGAGAATGCTCCGCACAGGTCTAACTGATGTCGACCGCGACGTCTCGGCCGCGTGAACGGAGATCAGCGGAGATCGTCGGGAAGGCTCCGCGTCGCGCGCCACATGGCCATTGTGAATTTGCCTTCCAGCATTCCCGCCTCATGGAAGAACCGAATCATGGGCTCCGACATGAACTGCAGGTTGGTCCGATAGTTTGGGCTGGTTTGTTGTGCCCATACGCCACGCCAGCGGCTAATTCCCACTGCGGGGTACACTTTCGGATTTATGAGCAGCGGGTACGCCAGGTTCGCGATGACGGCAAGCACTCCTCGGTGCCAAGCGCGCGTCGCCTTACGTCGACGCTGCATGCCTTCGATCATCTCCAGTCGCGCAAAGGTAATGTGACGGGCTTCCTCGAGGACATGGATCTTCATGAGCTGGCGAAGCTGAGGCTGCATACCGGGGTCGTTCATCGCCTCGCGCTGGGCGCGGTCCAGGATTTCCTCGATCAGCAGCGTGGCTCCGGACACCGACGGTCCGAGGGGGACGAAATGCAGGATCTTTGCGAAGCTCAAGAAGCCCTTAGGGAGCTTGTAAGGGGGCACGCCTGTTTTGTTAATAAGGCGTGCGAACATAGTGGAATGGCGGGACTCATCGCCGATTTCTGTTAGCGCGTATAGGGACTTCTGATCGGTTAGGGCCCCCTTTGCCGACATGCGCAGGAGCGCCGAACTCAAGAGGTTCTCTGCGTAGATGCCGAAGCTGAGGATGCTCACGATCTCGTGGCGTCCCAGCTCGCGACGCTGCTCCTCGGTCATCTTGTTCCACAGTTTGGTGCCGTATAGCGACACCCGGTGCTCTGGCAGAAAGTACTTGCCTTCCTCCCAGGGCGACTCCCAGTCGATGTCGATCTCCGCGTCGTAGAACTTCTCTGCGGAAGACCGCAACAATCGACCCGCCGATCGTTCCATGTCGACGGGCTTGCGTCCGTTCACCCGAGCCATGCCTTCCGTCGAAAAGTCGGGCTTGATCTGGACATTCTGCACGGTCATGTCGTCTCCTCGGTCGTTCAAGGCTGGGAGTTGGGTCCGACGCCCAGCACCCCGCCCAGTACCCATTACTTGTAGTATCTGGTACTGCTAGTATCCACGAGCCGCGTTACTTGTCAACGCTCAGTGCGAAGAAGGTAGGACTCATGTACGACGACCATGACCTCGACTACTCCGGCGAAGGGACCCTGGTGTGCCGCGGGACGGAGATCCATGTCGAAGCGAAGATCAAAGGCTATTTCCAGCCGCTGAACGGCCTCTACACCTGGTATGGCCGGATTCAGAAGAATGATGAGCTCGACGAGCTCCTGGAAGGCGCCCGCGCGATCGCTGTATTTACGACCCCCGAGGGCCGAGCGGAGTGTGTCGTCGGGGATCCCGACTTCTGGGGCCGATACCGCATCTCAGGTAAGAGCACCCCCCCATACCACCTGCCCACCACTCTCGAGGAGGTCGAAGACATGGCCGAGCACCACCACAAGTGACAATCATCCACCGCACGGACGTTCGCCAGACGGATCCGAACGATTGGGTCGCCCACTTCAGGTCGAGAGGATATTGCACATGGTGAGTCCGTCTCCCATTCGAACCCGCTCGTCGAGAGGGGGCGAGAAACTCGGCGAATACAGTCCGACCCTTGAGCGGGTTGCATGGTTTACCCTCCGCCGCAAAGGGATTGTGACGCTGGTTTGGCTCGGTGCCGCTATCGGCTTAGGCCTTCTCTTTCCTCAACTGGAGTCAGTGGTACGGGAACAATCTGTGGATCCGATCCCGGCCGGAGTCCCGTCTTTTCAGACCTTGGACCGTATGGGCGCCTCTTTCGACGAGCGCGGCGCCAAGACCACCGTATTCGTTGTGATGGAGAACAGTGCAGGCCTGTCCGACAACACCCGCGATCGATACCACGTGCTTGTCGACACCCTGCGGGCGGACGACAAGCACGTCATCGCCGTCCGAGACCTGCTGAGCGATCCCCTCACTGCGAGTCAGGCTCTCAGCAAAGACAAGCAAGCCTGGTATCTGCCCGTGGGAGTGACCGGCACACTCGGGGGACCCGATACCGCGGAGGCGGTCGCAGCGGTACGCGACACCGCGGAGAGAATCTTTCGCGACACTGAGACGAGAGTCCGTGTGACAGGCCCACCCGCGACCTTTAGCGACCAACTCGCCGTGGGCGAGTCGGATCTGGTCCTGATCACTGTCGCCACCGTGCTGCTGATCGCCGTGATCCTCCTCGTCGTCTACCGTTCGGTGTTCACCGCGCTGATGCCGCTGCTTGTCGTGGGCATGAGTTTGGCCGTGGGTCGCGGAGTTCTATCTGGACTAGGCGAGCTGGGCATGCCGGTATCCCAGTTCACCTCGATGTTCATGACCGTCATCATCTTCGGTGCCGGAGTTGACTATTCGGTGTTCCTCATCAGCCGCTATCATGAGGGTATTCGAGCAGGCAACTCTCCTGATGCCGCTATTGCCCACGCGAATGCAACTATCGGCCGCGTGGTTCTCGCATCGGCGGGCACTGTGGCCCTAGCCTTCCTGGCTATGGCCTTCGCCAAGCTCAGTGTGTTCAACACTTTGGGGCCGGCCTGCGCAATCGCCATAGCATTCGCATTCTTGGCGACGGTGACATTGTTGCCCCCCGTGCTCTCCTTCGCTGCCAAGAGAGGGGCCGGCCTTCCCCGCCGTGACCTGACGCGGGATTACTGGAGAAGAGTCGGAGTCATGGTTATCCGGCGGCCGGTCCCTCTGCTCGCGATCAGTGTAGTCGCGTTGATTGGCCTCGCCCTGGTCGCCGCAACAATTCAGATCACGTACGACGATCGAGAGGGGCAGCCAACTGACACAGGGAGCAACGAAGGCTACGCGCTGCTCAACCGCCACTTTCCGAAAGACATCATTATCTCGGAATTCTTGGTGGTGGAGTCCGAGACCGACATGCGCACGGCTCAAGGCCTTGCCGACCTCGACCAGTTGGCATCCCGCGTCGCGCAGATTCCCGGCGTGACCAGGGTCATTGGCGTGACGCGGCCAACCGGTGAGAAGCTGCAGCAGGCGCAATTGTCTTGGCAGAACGATCAGATCGGTACCAAGATCACCGAGGAGACCGGAGATGTACAGGCCCGCAAGGGTGATCTGGCCGTCCTGAAGACCGGATCAGAGCAGCTCGCCGGAGGCCTGGCACTGCTAGAAGACCAGATCTCATCCAATCTCGCTCCGCTGTCGGGGTTGCTAGACGAGGTGTCGTCATTTGGCCCACAACTCGATGAGTACCGGCCGTTGGTGAACCAACTCGCGAGCGCCGCCCCAACGCTTCGACAGTTCTCCCAGCGAGCGCCTGAGCTGTCTCAACTCGCACGTCGGGCCCAGTCTGCGGCAGACGCGGTCGCGCCAGCGTTGTCCGCATTGGAAGCTCCGTGGTGTCAGCAGATCGCGCAGTGCTCGGCACTGCGCGCGCAAACGGCCGACATCCGGGCACTCGCGGATGATCAGTCGCTCGCGAGGGTGGCTAACTTTGCCGCGCAACTCGGCCGCGTGAGTGCGCCAGGCTCTACCGACATGGCACAGCTGCAGCGTTCTCTTCAAACGCTGAATTCTGCACTACAGACCATCGGTGGACAGGACCTCGGGAACAGGGTCTCGCAACTCGAGTCCGGCGTCGGCGCACTCGCCGACGGCGCACGTCAGTTGTCGAACGGAGTCGGGGCTTTGGTGGACAGCAACGTTCAGCTACTCGGTGGACTAGCACAGGTCGCCGCACAGCTTCGGGCTCCCGCCCGCGAGATCGGCGATTCTGATTCGGCAACCGGCTTCTATCTCCCCGCGGATGCGTTCAAGGACCAGCAGTTCAGTCAGGTCGCTCGACAGTTCATCTCGCCCGACGGGAAAACCGTGCGCTATGCGGTACAGACCTCCTACGACCCATACTCTGCCGATGCAATGACGCTGGCGAACGAGCTGTCTAGCGTCGCCGAGAACGCGATGCCGAACACCACTCTGGAGGGCGGACGTGCTTCGGTCGCGGGCTTTCCTGCGATCAATGCCGACGTCCAGCGGTTGTTGTCGTACGATTTCAAACTGCTTGGCATAGCCACACTTCTCATCGTGGGTCTGATCCTGATGCTGTTGTTGCGGGCCGTCGTTGCACCGGTCTATCTCCTTGCAACCGTCGTCTTGAACTATATGGCGGCTCTTGGTATCGGTGTGCTCGTACTTCAACACATCCTCGGTGCCGGGATCGCCTGGCCAGCTCCACTGGTGTCGTTCATCGTCTTGGTGGCGGTGGGCGCTGACTACAACATGCTGCTGGTCTCACGCCTGAGAGAGGAGACGAGAGCGAGCGTGCGGGTCGGAGTAATGCGTACCGTCGCCTACACCGGTTCGGTGATCACCTCGGCCGGGTTGATCTTCGCAGCCAGCATGTTCGGGCTGATGGTCGGCTCCATCGATGTGATGGTGCAAATCGGGTTCATCATCGGTGTCGGTTTGCTGCTCGACACGTTCCTGGTGCGGACCTTAGTAGTCCCGGCACTAGCGGTGCTGCTGGGCACTGCAAGCTGGTGGCCGGGTGACATCGACCGCTTCCGGCGCGCCCCGGGACCATCGCAAAAGACACGCGGACGGACCCATGGGGATCTGACAAGCGTCGGTCCCTGAACTTCCCGACCATCCCGTCAACAGGTAAGGATCGGCATAGGGCATGACGCGGCACGGTCGCTCGTGATAGACGAATTGCGTCCGTACAACGCTAGACGGTATGGGTGACTCCACGGCGATGTGGAGAAATTGTCAAGACCTGTGGATCGGGGTGTTTCAGGCGACCTCCGTTCCGGTGCGCTCGTCACCGTTTGAAGGCGGTTGCGGTGGGGTGATGTCGGTGGGCCGTTCGAGCAGTTTGCCTTTGTGGAAGACCGCGCCGGCACGGATGAGCGAAGTGCACGTCAGTGAGCGACTGGGCGACGGGCATATCGACATCGCCACCGATGCGGGCATCGTGATCGCCCGCCACCGCCACGCCACTGCTGGATCGGGAGCGCAGGTGCGTGACCACGGCCATGTCGTCGCCTTGGACACCCTGACCCAAGCCGGCGCCTCCTCCAGTCGCCGGCCGCATCGCCGCAAGGAACGCATCCCGCCCGGCGAGACCGCACGAAACGCCGCAGAAGCGCTGCGCCGCAACACCACAACCACACATCCCGCCACGCCGACAGAGGCGTCGGTGATCGATCTGAGCGTGTACGACGCGCCGCACAGAACAGGACCCAACTCCCATGACCACCACCAGTGCGACAGCTGCTGACGACTCGAACAGTGCTGCACCGCAGTCACAATCGTCGATCTCGATGTACCAGCAACTACGTGGGCACCTCGCTGTACTCAAACTCGACTCCGCTGCGTGACGGCGCTCATTGAAACTGCCCAGTCCTGCTAACTGAAACTGCTCACTTGTGTGGCACCGCCTACAAGGGCGGGCCTTCCTCGATGCTGATGGTCTCTGACCACACATCTGCCTTCGAGGGAGACCCGCTCGTTCATGCTCACACAAGGAGAATCCGTGGAAGCACATGCCCTGCGAAAGCAGGGAT
>NZ_WXYI01000036.1:0-10261 GCF_009872315.1 Gordonia sp. YY1
TTGGCAATGCGGTAGAAACTGCTCTGCGAACACGGCACCCGACCGGCATCGAAAGCCCGCCAATAGGTTTGGCACACTGACAGCTCGGCGTATTGCTCGTCTTCGAGTACCGCTCGTGCCTGGGCACGCTCACCGGCAGTCAATGCCGCCGGCTGTTGGCGGGCGTGCTGCGGGACCGGATCGGTCACCGGTGTGTAGTGCCGATACCGGCGAGTGAGGCGATAAAACGTTGCCCGCGGCAATCCCGCCCACACACATGCCGCCGCGATCGTCATCCCAGCTGCGGCCAACGCGATGACCGTCTCGACTAGGACAGTCCTTTGCGGTGCAGCCACTGCTGGTACTGTTCGGCGCTCATCAACGCCGGTGGGATCTGCTCCTCCTCGCTCGTCGAGCTCGCGGTGATCCCGTCCATGAGCTCGATAGCTTTTCCCATGATCTCTTGAATGGCTTCGGCCTGTTCGACCTTCTTCTTCAGCCGTTCGTTCTCGGCGCGTAACCGCGCCAACTCGGCTCGTTCCTGAGCATCCACCCGGCGCGATCCTTTCGACTTGAGTGCTGCCGACACCATCGACGCCTCAAAGTCTCCCCGATCACGGGCGTGCAACCAGCCCCGCACCGTGGCCCGCGACAGAGCATGCTCGCGCAGCAACCGGGCACGGCCACCGCGCTCCAGCGTCGCCGCATCCCACAACTGCAAAAACTCGACCTTGAAACCAAGCGGGTAAGACCGCTGCCCATTCGGGGTTCGGCCGACCTCGACACTGATAGTCATCACACATTCCGATCCCCGCACACCCCGCCAGGTGTCTCACAAACAGCCTGACAGGATGCGTCGGAGGGGGCTGGATTTGCCGAAAAAGGGTGGGTGTGCGGATCAGTAGAGCGCGCTCGCCAGCTTCCGGCGAGCAGTCACGACGAAGGGCTCCGCCGGGTCGAACAGCTCGAACAGTTCCAGCAGCCGTGTCCGGGCGCGGGTGCGCTCCTCGCCGTTGGTGACCCGGACGACGTCGATGATCCGGTCGAAGGCCGCCTCGGGCTGCTGGGACAGCAGCAGGACGTCCGCGGCCGCGAGCTGTGCGTCGACATCGCGCGGGGACGCGGTCTCGACGATATTCGGGTCGTGGGCCTGCGCGCGCAGGATGAACTCGAGGTTCCGTGCCGCCGACGCCGCCTCGACGTTCTCGGGTTCGGCTTCGGCGACGGCGCGATATGCGGCAAGTGCCCCGTCGAAGTCGCCGTCGTTGAGCTTCTCCTCGGCGGCGATCATGCGCGGATCGGACTGCTCCGGCTCGGGGGCCGCACCCGCGGGTGCGTCCGGCAGCGCGTTACCGACCTGGGCGAAGATCTCGTCGATCCAGCTGGTGATCTCGGCCTCGGAACGGACGCCGTTGAACGCGGTGACCGGCTGCCCCTGCACGATCGCGACGACCATCGGGATCGACTGCACCCGGAACGCCTGCGCGATACGGGGATTCGCGTCGACGTCGACCTTGGCGAGCACCCAGCGACCGCCGGACTGCGCGGCGAGGCGTTCGAGGACCGGCGACAGCTGCTTGCACGGCCCGCACCATTCGGCCCAGAGGTCGACGACGACGAGCTGCTGCATCGACCGGTTGAGGACCTCGGCCTCGAAGGACTCCTCGGTGACGTCGATGACGTTCGCACCGGATGCCACGGGCGGCGCACCGGGAGGCGGTGTACCGGGTTGGGCACCGTCGGATCGATCGGACTGGGCCGGGTCTCGCTGTGCCTGCGCGCGCTGGGCTTGGGCGCGTTGAGCTTCGGCCCGGTCCTTGATCCCGCCGAGATCGACGGCACCGGTCATGGCCATGGCGGCAGCAGCCTGCTGACGGGCCGCCGCGGCGGCCTGCTGACGATTGGTTGGTCGCGTCACCCCTCTAGTGTGGCACGACCACCCGGGTGCGACGACCGAGGTTCGCCCAGCGCGGACACCGGTCGTTGCGGCGGACGGACGACCCCGGCGAGGCACACGGCGAGCAGAAGCGCGGCAAGTGCCGCGAGCAGGCCGGTGTTCAGAGATGTTCGGCTGCTGATGAACCCGACGACGGCGGGTCCGGCGAGCATTCCGAGGTATCCGCATCCGACCACGATCGAGATCGTCCGGCCACCCGCGGAATCGGTGAGATTTCCCGCAGCGGTGAAGATCTGCGGGATGAGCCCGGCGAGTCCGACACCGAAGACCGCCCAGCCGACGACGGCGAGCGCAGGCACCGGCGAGACGATCGCGATCGCCATGCCGACGATGCCGACGAGTGCGCCGACCCGCACCACGCGGACCGCACCCACCGAGGCGACCACCGGGTCGATGACGAATCGCGAGACCGTCATGGTCGCGCTGAAGGCGCCGAAGGCGATCGCGCCGATCGCCTCACCGGTCCCGTAGCTCTCGACGACGTGCAGGGCGCTCCAGTCGTAGGCGGTGCCCTCGGCGAGCATGAGCCCGAAGGCGACGATCGCGAGCAGGACGAGTCGTCGCCGGTCGATGCCGTCCCACCACGTCGATCCCGACGACGATCCCGACGAGGTGTTCGTCGACGTCGTCGGCGACTCGTCGCGCCCGGCGAGACCGCGCGCGACCGCGGCGACGACCACCAATCCGGCGACGGCGGCACTCGCGACGGTCGGCACGACCCCGACGTCGGCCCACAGAGTCGCCGCCACCACTCCGGAGCCGAGGAGGCTCCCCGAGGAGAACCATCCGTGGAACGACGACATGATCGGCCGGCGGTAGGCACGCTCGACGGCCACCGCCTGGGCGTTCATCGACACGTCCAGGCACCCATTGGCGAAACCGAAGGCCGCGAGGGCGGCGCCGAGAGTGAGCGTGTCGACGGCCAGGACCGGGGTGACGATGACCGCCGCGAGTACAACCGCAGCGGCGACGGTGAGCGGCCGGGAACCCCAGCGGTCGATCAGCGGACCGCACACCTGCATGCCCACGAAAGCGGAGCCGCCCAGGAGTAGCAACAGGCCGCCCAGTTCGTCGTGGCCGACGCCGGTGCGGTCGCTGATGACCGGGATGTGCGCCACCCACATGGCGGCGAGAAAGCCGTTGAGGGCGAAGATCGAGGCGACCGCCCGCCGGGATCGGCGAGGTTCGGTCGTCTGGGGCACCTGCACTCAGGCGCCCGAACCCAGGTGGCGTTCCACCCGTTCGACCTTGCCGGTCAGTTCGTCGGTGTGGCCGGGACGGATGTCGGCCTTCAGCACGAGGCCGACGCGCGGCGCATGGGCGGCGACGGCCTCGGCAGCGGCCTTGACCACCGCCATCACGTCGTCCCAGTCGCCCTCGAGATAGGTGAACATCGAGGTGGTCTGGTGCGGGAGTCCAGAGGCCCGCACCACCTCCACGGCGGCCGCGACCGCCGCACTCATCCCGCCGTCGGCGTCGACGGCGGTTCCGCCCGAGGGCGTGAGGCTGAATGCGACGATCAATGGATCACGTCCGGATCAGGCGGTCGCCTGCTGGGGTGACCGGCCGGCCGAGAGTTCGGCGAGGTGGCCGTTGCGCTTGGCCCACCACTCGAAGACGATCGTGCCGAAGGGCGGGACGCTCGATGCGAGCGCCAGCAGCGTCACGATGGGGATCCCGATGCGGCGTCCGCCCAGGGGCAGCTCCCACTTCACGGCATTCCACTTGAGCTGGAAGGCCGTGATCAGGGCGACGATCACGAAGATCACGAAGACGGCGCCGTGGGTGGCGCCGGGCAGCGCGATGGCCTCGGGGTCGTCGTTGACACGCTTGAGGATCATCCCGACGATCAGCCACGCCCAGGTGATGGCTTCCGCCACGGCGACGAAGCGGAAGCGCTTGGCGGGTGTGGTCAGGTCGAAGAAAGACAGCATGTTCCCCATTGTGCCTGCCGGCGGAGACTTCTACGACAAAGTGTCGTAGAAGTCTCCTTCAGCGGATCTCTCAGGCCTTCGGGACGCGGATGATCAGCGCATCGCCCTGGCCGCCGGCACCACACAGCGCGGCTGCGCCGACGCCGCCACCGCGACGCTGCAGCTCGAGCGCGAGGTGCAGGGTGATACGGGCGCCGGAGGTGCCGATCGGGTGGCCGACGGCGATGGCGCCACCGTTGACGTTGACCTTGTCCTCGTCGACGCCGAGCTGCTGGGTCGAGGCCAGGCCGACCGCGGCGAAGGCCTCGTTGATCTCGATGAGGTCGAGATCGGTGGGGGCGATGCCCTCGCGGTCGCAAGCCTTGGCGATCGCATTGCCCGGCTGCGCCTGCAGGCTGGAGTCCGGTCCGGCGACGACGCCGTGGGCACCGATCTCGGCGAGCCAGGTCACGCCCAGCTCCTCGGCCTTGGCCTTGCTCATCACCACGACGGCGGCAGCGCCGTCGGAGATCTGCGACGAGTTGCCCGCGGTGATGGTGCCGTCCTTGCGGAACGCCGGTCGCAGGCCCGAGAGCGACTCGGCGGTGGTGTTGGCGCGGATGCCCTCGTCCTCGGCGAACTGGATCGGGTCACCCTTGCGCTGCGGGATGGAGACCGGCACGACCTCGTCGTCGAAGACGCCGTTCTTCCAGGCGGCGGCGGCGAGCTGGTGGCTGCGGGCGGCGAATTCGTCCTGCTGCTCGCGGGTGAAGCCGTCCTTGTCGTTGCCCTGCTCGGTCAGCGCCCCCATCGGCTGATCGGTGAAGGCGTCGTGCAGGCCGTCGAAGGCCAGGTGGTCGACGAGTTCGGTGTTGCCGTACTTGAAGCCGCCGCGGCTGCCCGGCAGCAGGTGCGGGGCCTGGGTCATCGACTCCTGGCCACCGGCGACGACGACGTCGAACTCCCCGGCGCGGATCAACTGGTCGGCGAGCGCGATGGCGTCGATACCCGACAGGCACATCTTGTTGATGGTCAGGGTCGGGACGTCCCAGCCGATGCCGGCCTTGATGGCAGCCTGACGAGCCGGCATCTGACCCGCCCCCGCGGTCAGCACCTGGCCCATGATGACGTACTGGACCTCCGAGGCCGGGACCCCGGACTTCTCGAGTGCGCCCTGGATCGCCACCGCACCGAGGTCGACGCCGCTGAAGTCCTTCAGCGAGCCCAGGAGGCGGCCGAAGGGGGTGCGTGCGCCGGCGACGATGACCGTGGTGTTGTCGGCATTCGGGGACATGAAACGAACCTCCGGGGGGTGTGTTGCAGGGGAGCTACCGAGCGCCCGCTCTGTGCGCTCTTGGGCTCAACGCTACCGTTGTCTCATGTCTTCCCCAGCAACTGACCCCAGCACTCCCGCCGCCGCTCCCCAGGGCGCGACCGCACTGATCTCCGATCTGGTCGTGGCCATCGACCACGTGGGCATCGCGGTTCCCGACCTCGACGCCGCGAAGAAGTGGTACGCGACGCATCTCGGCTTCGAGACGCTGCACCAGGAGACCAACGAAGAGCAGGGTGTCGAGGAGGCCATGGTCGGCCCGGCGGACGGCGGCACGCTGATCCAGTTGCTCGCCCCGCTGAACGAGTCGTCCACCATCGCGAAGTTCATCGACCGCAGCGGCCCCGGCCTGCAGCAGCTGGCGGTGCGCGTGACCGATGTGGACGCCGTCATGGCCCGCCTCACCGAGGCCGGCGTGCGCGTCCTCTACCCCGCCGCCAAGCGGGGCACCGCGAACTCCCGGATCAACTTCGTCCATCCCAAGGATGCGGGCGGCGTCCTGCTCGAGCTCGTCGAGCCGGCCGCCGACGCCGCACACTGAGAACCGACCGCCCGACCCGAACCGAAAGCCGTTCGGGCGCTTACTGAATCCTCCTCGTTCACTCCCGGCCGGCATTCCGGGACGAACGCCGGCGCCGGCGCGTGGACGCCCTGTTGGATGTCCACGCGCCGCCGCCGGAGGCCGTGTCGCCGAGAACGCCGACACCGGCACCGAGCCTGAGTCCGACCGCGCTTCAGGGTCCGGCCGTCTCCGATACACTGGCCCGCATGCCAGGTCCCGCACGGCAATTGCCCTTCGCGATCGTGATGCGCGGTTATGACCGTGAGCAGGTCGCCGACCATCTTCAGCGACTCGACGCCGAGCTGCGGGTTCTCGCCGCGGATCGCGACGCCGCCACCGCCAACGCACACGAGCTCGCCGCCCATCTGGAAGAGGCGCGCGAGGAGATCGCCGAACTCCGGCGCGAGATCGACAAACTCTCGGTACCGCCGACCACCGCGCAGGGTATGAGCGAACGTCTCTCGCGCATGCTGCAACTCGCATCCGACGAGGCCTCGGAGATGCGTGCCGAGGCCTCGGCCGAAGCCGCCGAGACGCTGTCGATCGCCCGTCAGGAGGCCGCCGACATGCGATCGGATGCGGCCGCCGAGGCCGAGCGGGTCCGCAGCGAGGCGCAGGCGGCGGCGAAGAAGCTCGTCGACGAGGCCTCTGCGCGCGCCCGACAGGTCAAGGAGACCGCCGCGGCCAACGAGTCCGAGTCGGCGCGTCTCATCGCCGAACGCACCGCGGCGATGGAGGCCGAGCACACCAAGACGATGAAGGCGGCCGCCGACGAGGCCCGCCGCATCGTGGAGAAGGCGAAGTCCGAGGTCGCCGAGCTGGAGGCGATCAGCTCCCGCGAACGCGCCGCCGAACGTGAACGCCACGACGCCGAACTCGCCGACCAGCGCGAACGGGCCCTCGACGAGGCCAATCACATCCGTCAGACGGCACTCGACATCGCCGGCGAACGCCTGAGCCGGTCCCGCGAGATGGCCCACGCGGCCGACCGTGCCCGTCAGGAGATCGCGGCCAACCTGGGTCAGCTCCGCGACAAGCTCGACGAACTGCCCGAGTTGCTGGCGCAGCCGGAGGACTCCGAGTACACCGTGCTCTCCGACACCGACGACCTCGAACTGCTCAATCGCAAGCTGTCGCCGGAAGCCCGCGCCAACGCCTGAGCGGAGCTCAGAAGAGTCGGAACTCCGTGCTCTCCGCACCGCGCAGGGCTTCGTAATCCAGCACGACGCAACGGATTCCACGATCTTCGGCGAGCGTCCGCGCCTGCGGCTTGATCTGCTGTGCGGCGAAGACGCCGGCCACCGGGGCCAGAGTGGTGTCGCGGTTGAGTAGTTCCAGGTAGCGCGTCAGCTGCTCGACGCCGTCGATCTCGCCGCGGCGTTTGATCTCGACGGCAACGGTTCCGCCCGCGGCGTCGCGGCACAGCAGATCGACAGGCCCGATCGCCGTCATGTACTCGCGGCGGATGAGGGTGTGGCCGGCTCCCAGCGTCTCCACGTGTTCAGCGAGCAGTTCTTGCAGATGCGCCTCGACGCCGTCCTTGACCAGACCCGGGTCGATGCCGAGTTCATGGTTCGAGTCGTGCTCGATCGACGCGATGGTGATCCGCAGTTCCTCACCGGCCTTGTTGGTGACGACCCAATACGCCTCCGCCGCGGTGCCCTCGGGCACGGCGGCCTCGGTGAGCCAGCACGGCGGGCTCATCCAGTTCAGCGGTTTGTAGGCGCGGTCGTCGGCGTGCACGCTCACCGAACCGTCCGACTTGATCAGCAGCAGGCGCTTGGCCAGGGGCAGATGGGCGGTCAACCGCCCGACGTAGTCGACCTGACACTCCGCGATGACGAGACGCACGAGCCCACCCTAGGGCATCGGCCGCGGCGAACTCACGCGCCCGCGCCGCTCACTGATCGTAGTAGTGCTTCAGCATGAAGGTCTCCGCGTCGATGACGGCATCTTCCATCGTCGCGTGCACGTGTGGCAGCGCCGGATCGAAGCCCTTCAGGTCTTCGGGGGCGTCGAGGTCGGGCGCGGTGCCGTCCGCACGGTGGCGGATCACGCTGGCCCGCACCACGCCGTCGGGATCGACGAGTGCGGCTCGGCGTCCACTGTCGTCGAGTAGCCGCTTGATGCTGAGGACCATCGTCCGCGCGACCGCATCGATGACACCGATACGCGAGATCTCCACGATGACCACCGTGTAGCGGTCGATGTCGGCCTCGAGGCGGCGCTGCACGCTCTCGGCGCCGGCGAACGTCAGGTCGCCCTGGAGTTCGTAGACACGGATCTTGTCGCGGCAGGTCCGGAGGTAGCTGCGCTCGCGTTCACTCCATTCGGTACTCACCGGGGTGTCGGCCAGGTCGTAGACCGAGCGGATCGTCACCCGGCTCTCGCGGGTCACGTTGAACATGTGCAGACCGAGGTCCTTCGACAGGTGCCAGCACGTCTCGACGCCGCGGACGCTGTTGCCGTGCTCGTCGAGTCGCGGCGAGTACACGCCGATGCCCAGCTGTCCGGGGAGGACTGCGAGGATCCCGCCACCGACGCCGCTCTTGGCCGGCAGTCCGACCGAGGTGACCCAGTCCCCCGCCCCGTCGTACATGCCGCAGGTGGTCATCACGCTGAGCAGACGCTGCGCGATCTCGGAGGAGAAGACCATGCGGCCGGTGCGTGGGTTCAGGCCACCGTTGGCGATGGTTGCGCCGATACCGGCCAGATCCTCGGTGGTCACGCGGATCGAGCACTGCCGGTAGTAGAGGTCGATCGCGGCGTCCGGATCGGTCTCGAGCGCACCGAAGCTGTCGAGCATGTAGGCGATCGCGCGGTTGCGTGACCCCGTGACCGACTCGGAGGTGTACACCTCGTCGTCCAACGTGAGCTGCCTCCCCGCACAGCCCGAGTAGAAGTCGAGGATCTCGGCGAACGCCGCCTCGACGTCTACGCGACCCACGTCGCGGGAGGCCGGGAGCAGCATCGACGCCGCGAAGATGGCACCGGCATTGATCATCGGGTTCTTCGGACGGCGGCGATCGTCGACGCTGATCTCATTGAAGGCCTCACCGGACGGTTCGACGCCGATCTTGGCGTCCACCGCGGTCACGCCGTGCTTCCGCAGTGCCATCGCATAGGTCAGCGGCTTCGACACCGACTGGATGGTGAAGGTCTCGGCGGAGTCCCCGTGCGAGTACGTGTATCCGTCATGGACGCACAGAGACAATCCGTATCCCTCGGGGTCGACCACCGCCAGTTCGGGGATGTAGTCGGCGACGCTACCGGACCGGTCGTCGCGGACTTCGTCCATGATGTGACGGAGGTAGCCGTCGACGAGGGATTCCATGGCCCAATCTAAGCGTGTCCTGGGGCGATCGGGTAGCCGACGCGATGGGGAACGCCGCGAGGAACTCAACAACGGTGAATCGGGCACGGACGTGACTAGGCTGGGCCCAGTGAGATCGCCCCGAGACAGTTGGGAGCACCGATGAAGCTGCTCGTCGCATACATCGCCACCTCCGGGGGCGAAGACGCGGTGTCGTTGGGTGCGTGCCTGGCACGCACATTCGACGCCGAACTCGAGATCTGCATCGTCATCCCGCCGGAACCGGCCGGTGCCGACGACGCGGTGGAGAGACTCTCCGACGCCCTGGACAGCGCGGCGCGCCGCTGGCTCGACGAGGCGGCCGCACGTCTCCCCGATGACATCGAGACCACGACGACGATCGCCGAGCACGCCAATCCCGCCGAGGGACTCATCATCGAGGCACGACGCACCGCCTCCGACATTCTCGTGATCGGCGGAGCCGGCGGTGGGATCAGGGGCCGCCACACGCTGGGGACGGTCGTCAACGACATCCTGCACGCGTCGCCGATCCCGGTGGCGGTCGCGCCGCCCGGGTTCGCGCATCTGGGCGCCGACGAGGTTCGTGAGATCACCGTGACGATCGGGGACCGGCCGGGAGCTCCGCTGTTGTTCGAGACCGCGATCCGCAGCGGTATCCGGGCGCACCGGCCCATCCGGCTGGTCTCGATTCTCGCGATCGACGACATGCAGCCCTGGCGGAACGTCCCCGAGGACGCCGCGATCGAATCTGCCCGACGACATGCTCAGCGCACTCTCGATGAAGCGAGAAAGCAATTGCCGGAGCATTTCCCGGTGACGTCGACCGTCGCCCAAGGCGCGACGATCGAAGAGGCGATCGGGGCGCTGGAATGGCACGACGGTGATGTGGTGATGGTCGGGTCGAGCAGGCTGGCCGCCCCGAACACGTTGTTCCTGGGCACCACCGCCGCGAAGATCTTCCGAGCGGTATCGGTACCGATGATCGTCGTGCCCAAGGGCTCCGACTGACAGCGCTCCCGAGCCCACTCTTCTGCTGCGCGAGTTCGTCGCAAGTCCGTGAAATGCACTGTGGCCCTTCACGATTGGTGTCGTGAAGGGCCACAGTGGAAGTTGTGTTCGGCGGTGTCCTACTCTCCCACACTGATTAAGGTGCAGTACCATTGGCGCTGGAGGGCTTAGCTTC
>NZ_WXYI01000037.1:0-9357 GCF_009872315.1 Gordonia sp. YY1
TGAGCCGGTAGCGAGCGGAGCGAGCCACCGCGTCCATGCTGGTTGAGCCGGTAGCGAGCGGAGCGAGCCACCGCGTCGAAACCTCGCGTCCCTGCTGATTGAACCGGTCGGCGGGGTCTGATGGCGGACGGGTTTCGACGCGACGCCTCGCTACGCTCGGTGTCGGCTCAACCGGCATAGGTTGCGCGACGCCTCGCCACGCCCGGTGTCGGCTCAACCGGCACAGGTGACGCGACGCCTCGCCACGCTCGGTGTCGGCTCAACCGGCATGCGTGGCGCAACGCCTCGCCACGCTCGGTGTCGGCTCAACCGGCATGTGTGGCGGGATATGTCCGCAAGTGTGGGATGCATGTCCTGGACGACGGAGCCGACGTCGGGACACGATGAGCACATGACACGAATGGTGTTGGTTCTCGGCTTCCCCGGGGTGCAGGCACTCGACGTGACGGGACCGGCCGACGTCTTCACCACCGCATCGATCGCGCTGCGTGACCAGGGGTCGCCCGTCACCTACGACCTGCGACTGGTGTCGCAACACGGAGAGCCCATCGACACCGGCGTCGGCCTGCAGTTCGTCTCGCACCCGCTGCCCGACCCCGCGGAACCGATCGACACTCTGGTGCTGCCCGGCGGCACGGGCGTCCACCGAGCCACCGAGGACACCGACCTCATCGACTGGGTCCGCGACGCGGCGGGTCGGGCACGGCGCGTCATCAGCGTCTGCAACGGCGCCTTCCTCGCCGCCGAGGCCGGGCTGCTCGACGGCCGACGCGCGACGACGCACTGGGCGGTGGGCGAGCTCCTCGCCGAGCGGTATCCGGCCGTGCAGGTCGACGCCGACGCCCTGTTCGTCCGCAGCTCGGACCACGTGTGGACGTCGGCCGGTGTCACCGCGGGCATCGACCTCGCCCTCGCGGTCCTCGAAGAGGACCACGGCACCGAACTCGCCCAGCTGGTCGCCCGCTGGCTCGTCCTCTACATGCGCCGGCCGGGTGGGCAAAGCCAGTTCGCGCCGCCGGTCTGGATGCCGCGCGCACGACGTGACGTGATCCGGGCGGCGCAGCAGCGCATCGAGGCCGAACCCGGCCTGCCCCACCGGCTTTCCGACCTCGCGCAGGAAGCCACGATGAGTCCGCGCCATTTCTCCCGCGTCTTCACCGCGGAGACCGGCGAGGCACCCAGCGACTACCTCGAACGGGTCCGCACCGATGCGGCTCGTCGGGCGTTGACCGAATCCACCGACACCATGCCGGTGATTGCCGCGCGCTGCGGGTTCGGTTCCTCGGAGTCTCTGCGCCGCACGTTCATCCGACGTCTCGGAATCTCCCCCGACCACTACCGCAAGACCTTCCGCTGACACAGTCCTCGCCACCGAACAGACAGGCAGACCCATGACCCAGATCGCGATCGTCCTCTATCCACGGTTCACCGCCCTCGATTTCGTCGGACCGTACGAGGTGCTGCGCATGCTCCCCGACGCCGACGTCCGATTCGTCGCCCACGAGCCGGGACCGGTCGTCGCCGACTCCGGTGTTCTCGTCGTCGGCGCGACACACTCGTTCGACGAGACGCCGTCGCCCGATCTGATCCTCATCCCGGGTGGACCGGGATGCTTCGGTGCGGCGAAGGACGAGAAACTTCGGGAGTGGCTGCGCACGGTCGGCCCGGCCGCACAGTGGACGACGTCGGTCTGCACCGGCTCGGTGGTCCTCGCCGCGGCCGGACTGCTGGACGGTCTCCGTGCCACCACGCACTGGTCGTCGCTGACCGCGCTGTCTCTCTACGGCGTGACGGCGGTGTCGGACGAGCGCGTCGTGCGCGCCGGCCCCGACGAACGCATAGTGACCGCGGCCGGCGTCTCGGCCGGCATCGACCTGGCACTGTGGCTCGCCGACCAGATCGCCGGGACGAAGAAGGCCGAGGCCATCCAGCTCGCGATCGAGTACGACCCGCAACCGCATCTCGACTCCGGCCACCGGTCGAAGGCGTCGGTCGCCACGATCACGGCATCGACGGTGATGCTCAGCCGCGACCTCGACAAGCCCGAGGTGCTGAAGTTGAGCACCCGACTGCTGTGGGATCGGGCCCTGGCGACGGTCCGTGCACGCCGCTGACGACGAAACCCGTGATGAACCGCCGGACATGCCCGGGTGACACCCAGGTGAGACACCGCACGATGGTAGTTTCTTCGCCATGACCAACAACCGCCTTGTGTCCGGCGCCGTCGCCGGAGTGGCCGGCATCCTGGTGGGACTCGGCGCGGTGTTCCTCGGCGGGTTCATCACCTCGGAGAACAGTCCGTCGACGGACCTGAACAACATCAATCCGAACAGCGGATTCGTCCAGGGTTCGGTCGACTACGGATCGCGCGGCGGCGCGGGCGAGACCAACTGACGCCGGATCCCGATGCCGTGCACGGCATCGGGACGACCTGACGGCAGCAGCAACTGAGTAGGACACCGCCCACCGCTCCCACAGGTGTCCTGTCGGCACGTGGGATCGGTCTGGCTGCCGCGATCGCGCTGATCGTCTGTCTGCTGCAGTCCCCCGGGCAGATCGCCGCCGACACGAAACTCGACCTGACGGCGAATCCACTCGGGTTCCTTGCGCGTGCCGCGCACCTCTGGACCCCGAACGCCCCGATGGGCCAGGTCCAGAACCAGGCCTACGGATACTTCTTCCCGCACGGCGCGTTCTTCGCCGCCGGCGACCTCCTGTCGGTCCCGCCCTGGATCGTCCAGCGCCTGTGGTGGGCGCTGCTCCTCACCATCGGCTTCGTCGGCATCGTGCGCGTCGCGGAGGCGATGCGGCTGGGCTCGCCTGCCTCCCGGGTCATCGCCGGCGTCGTCTTCGTCCTGAGTCCGCGCGTCCTCACCACCCTCGGCTCGATCTCGTCGGAGACGCTGCCGATGATGCTGGCGCCCTGGGTACTGCTCCCCGTGATCCGGGCGCTCGACGCCCCCGTCTCCGATTCCCGGCCGCTGTGGCGGGATGCCGCACGCTCGGCGGCCGCCGTCGCGCTGATGGGCGCGGTGAACGCGGTCGCGACGGCGGCCGCGCTCGGCGTCGCGGCCGTGTGGTGGCTGCTGCATCGTCCCCGCGACCGCCGGTGGTGGCGCTTCGGTGCGTGGACCGCGCTGGGCCTGGTCCTGGCGTGCGCGTGGTGGATGGTGCCGCTGCTCATCCTGTCCCGGGTCAGCCCGCCCTTCCTGGACTACATCGAGTCCTCCCGGGTGACGACGCAGTGGACGTCGCTGACCGAGGTGTTGCGCGGCGCGAGTTCGTGGACACCGTTCGTCTCCACCGAGCGGGTCGCCGGGGCGGTGCTCGTCACCCAGCCGGCCGCCGTGCTGGCGACCGGTGCCATCGCCGCCGCGGGACTCGCCGGTCTCTGCATGCGGCACATGCCGTTCCGGGGACGTCTCGTGACGATCCTGGGCGTGGGTCTGGTGATCATGTGTGTCGGCTTCGCCGGTGGTCTCGGTTCGCCGATCGCCGAGCAGATCCGGGTGTTCCTCGACGGTTCCGGTGCCCCGCTGCGCAACATCCACAAGTTCGAACCGTTCATCCGCATCCCGCTGGTGCTGGGTGTCGCTCACCTGCTCGCGCGGGTCCCGCTGCCCGGCACCGTGTCGGTACGAGAGACGCTGTCGGCCTTCGCCCATCCGCAGCGTTCCCGCCCGGTGGCCGCGGCCATCGTGCTCGTGGTCGCGGTGATCGGTGCGGGCTCGCTCATCTGGACCGGTCAGCTCGCACCCGCCGGGACCTACACCGCGATCCCGAACCATTGGAAGCAGACCGCGGACTGGTTGTCCGAGCACAGCAGCCGACCGGACGGCGCCCCGGCGCGCGCCCTCGTCGTCCCCGGTGCGCCGTTCGCCGACCAGCTGTGGGGTCTCACCCGCGACGAACCTCTCCAGCCACTGGCCGACGCGCCGTGGGCGGTGCGAGACGCCATCCCGCTGACGCCACCCGGCGCCATCCGTGCGCTCGACTCCGTGCAACGCGACATCGCCGCCGGACGCGGATCACCCGGCCTCGCCGAGACCCTCGCACAGCAGGGCGTGGGATTCGTGGTGCTCCGTGCGGACCTCACCCCCGAGACCTCCCGGTCGGCACGACCGCTCCTCGCACAGCAGGCACTCGACACCTCGCCCGGGTTGACGCGGGTGGCACAATTCGGCCCCCCGGTCGGACCGCCCACTGTCCGAGGAGTGATGCGCGACAACGGATTGCGGCCGACGATGCCCGCGATCCAGATCTATGCGGTCGAGGCGACCGGTTTCGACGGCACCGGTCCCCTTCTCGTGGACCAGCACGGGATGCCACGGGTCGCGGGCGGTCCCGAGGCCATCGCGGCCCTCGCCGAAGTGCGTGCGCGTCAAGGACTTCCACCTCTCGGTCCAGTGTTGCTCGACGCCGACGCCCGCCGCGCCGGGATCACCGACGGCCCACTCATCGTCACCGACACCCCGAGCGACCGGGAAACCGACTTCGGACGGGTCGACGACCACAGTTCCGCCATCCGGTCGGCCGACGACCCGCGTCGGACCCAGAACGCGGCCGCGGACTACCCGGTCGACGATCAGCCGCTCGTCCGCGGGGAATGGTTGCTGGACAACCGGAGTGGCGAGGTCCAGGTGACGACGTCCGGTTCGGCGTCGGACGCGGTGCAACCGGGGCAGACCTCCCCCGCGAACTCCCCCGCCGCGGCCTTCGACGGCAACCCACAGACGGCGTGGGTCAGCGGCGGACTCGAAGGAGCCCTCGGGCGGTGGATGCGAATCGGATTCACCATGCCCCAGACGGACCTGGCGCTGTCGTTGACCACCGCCCGGGCCCTCGGCCCGGACGTGACCAGCGTCCTGGTCACCACCGAGGCCGGAAGCACCGTGGCGTCGGGACTCGAACCGGGCAGACCGACGACCGTGACCGCCCCGAGCGGCTCGACCCGCTGGATACAGATCCGCGCGCTGAGCACCGAAGACGGCACCGCCGGGAACCAGTTCGCCCTCGGTGAGGTGGAGGTGTCGAACCTGCGGACCTCGACACCGCTGCAGATCAGACATCGTGTCGTTCTGCCCGAGCTCGCGGCGGGCACCGAGGTGGCCCAGTGGCTGCTGTACTCGGAGCTGAACGGGCGGGCGTGGTGCGTCGCCGACCCCGCCCGCGAGATGACCCGGTGCGCTCCGGGACTCGGGCTGTCGCCGGAGACATCGTCGGTGTTCAGCCGGGCTCTCTCCGTCCCCGAGGACACATCGGTCACCCCGTCGGTCATCCTCCGCCCACGACCCGGAGACGCGCTCGATCGGCTCCTCGCCACGCCGGGCGGCGTGAGCGCCACCGGACCGCGGCCGGTCACCGATCCCCGTGGCGGTCCGGCCGCTGCCGTCGACGGCGACCCCGGAACCGCGTGGACCGCACCGCAGATCCCGGCCCGGGAAAGACCCCAAGACCGCAACAACGACGACGAGGAGTCGGCGGACGAGGCGGAGCCGACCCTGACCGTCCACCTCTCCGCCGAACAACGCGTCGAATCGCTGAAAATCGTTGCACCGCTGGACTACCCGTCCGCACCGACCGAGGTCGCCGTCGATCTCGGCACCGGCGAACAGATTCGCGAGGTCGGCAAGGACGGTGTCCTTCGACTCGATCCCGCGGTCACCGACCGCATCGAGATCACCGTCCGCGAACAGCGCGACCTGATCGACGTCAACAGTCTCGGATTCGCCACACCCGCGCCGCCGGGCATCGCCGAGGTCGAGGTGACGCCGGCACCCCGGGCGCCCGCCCGCGACCGGGTCGTCGAGATCGGTTGCGGTGACGGTCTCGGCATCACCGCCGCCGGTCAGGTTGTCGGCGTCTCCGCGCGGACCACCACGAAAGCACTGCGTGCCGGTGAACCGGTGGTCGCCCGTGCGTGCCGACCGGGCGAGCTGCGACTGCCCGCCGGTCAGCAGGAGGTGTCGGTCAATCCCGGACCGGCCTTCACCGTCGACGCGGTGTCGCTGACCGCCGGGACGCCCGTGACCGGGGCGGCGACGACCACGCCGGACGTCACCGAGTGGACAGCGGCGAGCCGCGCGGTGCAGATCGAGTCCGGTCCCGAACGCCTGCTGGTGGTCCCCGAATCCACCAACCCGGGCTGGATCGCGCGGATCGACGGCCGGGAGTTGTCCGCGGTGGTCGTGAACGGGTGGCAGCAGGGCTGGGTCGCGCCGGCCGGGGTGTCGGGTGCGGTCGAGCTCACCTATCGGTTCGATTCGCTGTACCGCTGGTCGCTCGTCATCGGACTGGTGCTGATGGCCCTGCTGCTCGTCGCCGCGTGGTGGCCCTTTCCCCTGGTGTCACGATCCGGGCGGGACACCGTTGCCGAACCGCGGACGGTGCCCACCGGACGGTTCACCCTCGTGGCCGCCGGTCTGGGGATCCTCGGCGCGTCGTGGCTGCTGTCCGGATGGTGGGGTCTGGCCGTGGGCCTCGCCGTCGGCGTGGTCGGTGCGGCCGTTCCGCCGAGGGTCGGTGTCACGGCAACATTCGTCATGATGATGGCTGCGACCGTCGGCCTCACCGCCGGGCCGTGGCACGCCTCCGGCGGCTACCACGGCTGGGAGTGGTGGGTTCAGTTGCCGGCGTTGATCGCCGTGCTGATGACCGGCTGGCTGGTGTTCTGGCCGGGCTGCGACGCCGACGAGCCGGGCGAGGCCGAGTCGGACGACACCGAGTCACCGGCCGCACGGTTGCGGCGTCGGGTCTCGCGGTTGCGCAGCCAGTGGCGGGCCGGCTCCTCGATGAAGGCGTAGGATGCCGCGGAGATCCCGACCGTGAGTCCCAGCGTGATCACCCAGACGAGGACGGTGTTGCCGTTGAACGGCACGATGCCGAACAGCGGGAAGACGACGGCCAGGATCGCGATGTGCCAGATGAAGATGCCGTAGGACCAGCGCCCCAGCGCGAGCATCACGCGTGAGGTGAGGAAGCGGAACGGCCCCGAGTTGCAGACCAGCGGGGCGAGGAGGGCGTAGCCGCAGAGTCCACCCAGGACCATCTTGGTGGCGAACTCGATGTTGGTGACGTCGCCGAGCCCGGTCGGACCGGCGAGCCGGGTGCACGCGAGGCCGTAGGCGACGACGAGGAGCCCGAACATCAGCGAACGGTTCGCGCTGAGCCGCATCGCCAGGGTCATCCACCGGCCGCGCGCTGCGCCGGTGTCGAGGACACCGGCGATCTCGGCGAGGATCAGGCCGGCGACGAACCACGGCAGATGACCGAACACCCAGTTCTTGGTCTCCACCCCGTCGGCGACCGGCAGCGAGGTACCGACCCAGGCCCAGCCGAGGCTCAGCGCACCGAGCATCAGCAGCACCGGGATGCGCGCCCCGACGCGCCGACCACGCAACTGCAGAAGTGCGAGGCCGATGAGCGGGAGCAGAGCGTAGAAGGCGATCTCGACCGACAGACTCCACATCTGCGTGAGACCCGCGGTCAGCGTCAGCGGCACGAAGACCTGCGTCAGCGTCAGGTTGGCCAGCCAGACGTCGAGGTCGGCGCCCTGTGCCTCCGGCAGCAGGAGCAACACCAGCGCGACGACCACCACATACGCCGGCCAGATGCGGACGACGCGGTGACGGAGATAGCGCCGGACCGGCGGATGCCCGGCGCCGCGGTGCGCGGCGTCGACCCACGGTCGCCACAGCAGGAAGCCGGAGAGACCGAAGAACAGCGCGACCGCGAGGTCGAGGCGACCGAGCACCGGTCCGAGGACCGGGATCTCGACGGCACTGGTCTGGAAGGCGACGTGGGTGGTCAGCACCCCGATCGCGGCGAGCGCTCGCATGCCCTCGAGTTGCGGGTAGAAGCGTCGCGAGTCGGTCGCCGGTCCGGGGGCGTCGGGATGGCGCGCCCCGGATCGGGAGTCGGTGCCCGATGATCCGACAGAGTCGGGGCTCGATGATCCGACAGAGTCGGGGCTCGATGATCCGACAGAGTCGGACCTCGAGGCAGCGACGGAGTCGCGGGCGGAGTCGGTGCTGGTCATGCTGGTGACAGGGTAGCCCGGGGACATCCACTACCCTCGCCACCATGCCTTCGGAGCCGTCCCCGGTGCCCCAGTCCGCGGAGTCAGAGTCCGTACCTCACCGCTGGTCGACCACGGACCTGGCCGGGCCGACACTGATCTTCGTCGGCAGTTTTCTCATCGCGGTGACCATCGCGTTGCCGACGCTGCTCGTCGGCAACTTCCGCGAGATCCCGCTCAGCACCGACTTCACCACGGTCGCCACCGCCGAGGACGCGACGATCCTCGACCGCTGCTCGCTCGCCACGCCCGCCGCCCGGACCCTCGACGCCGATCTGGTCCGCCAGCAGCGGGTCGTCGCGGTGCAGCCCTCCGACGAGCACCGCGTGACACTGCAGGCCGGCACCTCGGTCCAGACAGACACGCTGCGTATCGACGACCGCGAGGTCGAACCGGAGGCCCCCCGGCCCGGCAGCGAGGGCGACGCCGAGTCGTCGGAGGTCTGCAACGACGTCACGGTCAACGCGCTCAAGGACCGGGTGACGCTCGACCGGGAGACCGCCGTACCGCAACTGTCGGCGCGCGGGGCGTCGGAGATCCAGTACGACAGCAACCAGGCACCGGTGCTGGTACCGGACCGCCGCGGTTTCACCTACCTGCTGCCCTTCGACACCAGCCTGACCGACCACGAGTTCTTCGACGTGGTCACCCGCACGACCGTGCCCCTGAGATACGACGGAGACACCGAGGTGGTCGGCAGGGATGTGGCCCGGTTCCGCGCCGAGGTCCCCGAGACCGACCTCGCGCGGGCAGCGCTCGGCCGGCCGGTCGGCACCGAGGTCACCATCACCCGGCCCGCGTCGTGGTTCGGCCTCGACGGTCCGCCGCGTGAGCTGACGGCCACCCTGCGGCACCGCAGTTCGTGGGATCTCGCCGTGGAACCGCGCACGGGGACGATCGTCGACGCGAAGATCACCGTCGACGAGTTCTACGCCTTCCCGGAGGGCACTCCCGGAGTGCCGGCGGACTTCCGGCTGCCCCATCTACAGGCCGCCTTCGCCTACGACGACACGTCACAGTCCCAGATGTCGCGCCTGGCTTCGGATCTGGCGACGCCGATCACGATCTGGGGCCGGATCGTGCCGATCGTGACCGGCGTCCTGGGCGTTGTCGCGCTGGTCGCCGGCGGTTTCCTGATCAACCCCGCGTGGCTGCCGCCGAGATTCCGGCGGACCGGTCGGGATTCCGGTGACGTGACCTAGATGTAATGACCAGGGACGTTGTGGACGGTGTGGCGCCAGTGAATAGGTGAGGACCTCCGGTATCGGTGTGGTTACCAC
>NZ_WXYI01000038.1:0-7929 GCF_009872315.1 Gordonia sp. YY1
AGATCATCCTCGGGAAGGTGCGCCCACTTTCAACGCCCCCTCACCGAGGGTCATCCACAGGTTCTGATCATTGCTCTGGTTCACACGTGCACGCGCAATATGGTGACCACCCATACGGCTGGGACTCTTCCCAGGCCAGCAGAGCCGGTGGGCCGGGACAACGCTGTGCGGCGGTAGGTCGCTCCACTACACCCTGCTGGTGTATCGCGCGGCTCAGCCGGTGATCTGTCGGCAGTCGCGGCATCCCCTCCTACTGACCGGCGATGCAGACATACAGGCGGCGTGGTTGGCACAGCCAGGAGCAGGTCTATTCGGGTTTGGCCTGCTCACCGGTCTTGATCTTGACCGTACGCCGCCGGTCGGCGGCGGCCTCCAGACGGGTGTGGGCCTGGGTGCGGTAGGCGGGATCGCGTGGTCGTGGTCAGCTCGTATGGCGGCGGTCATTGGTTTCCGTCGGGGTTGTGGCGTAGGAAGGTTGCGAAGTCGCGGCGGCAGTGGTCGCGCGGGTGTCCTTGGGTGGCCGGTGTGGCGGGCGATCGCCGAGATCGTCCACCCCCGGTTGTGCAGTGCATGCGGTTCGCCTGCCTGCCCACCCCCGCCACCCTGGACGGGTTTGACTACGACGCCGCCCCCGGAGTCGACCGAGCATTGATCCGCGAACTGGGCACTTGCGCCTACCTCGAATCGGCCACCAACGTGCTGCTCATCGGACCGCCCGGCACCGGCAAAACCCACCTCGCCGTCGGGCTGGCGCATGCCGCGGTGCACGCCGGCTACCGCACGTATGTGACCACCGCCGCGGATCTGGCCGCCCGCTGCCACAAAGCCGCCATCGAGGGCCGCTGGGCCACCTGCATGCGATTCTTCGCCGGTCCCACCCTGCTGGTGATCGACGAACTCGGATACCTGCCGCTACCGGCCGAAGCCGCGTCAGCGCTGTTTCAAGTTGTGGCACAACGATATTTGAAGACAAGCATCGTGATCACCACCAACCGGTCAGTCGCCGAATGGGGTGAAGTCCTCGGCGACACCACCGTCGCCGCCGCCATGCTCGACCGACTGCTACACCGCTCCGTCGTGCTCAAACTCGACGGCGATTCCTACCGGCTACGCGACCACCACGCCCGCACCCAAAACCAGCGCACCGCCACCGCACCAACCCGACGGACGCTACAGTAGGAGCCGCCCACGGGTGGGGAATTTCAGTGAGCACACCTGGGGAAGTTTCTTGAGCCCCGTCAGCCGAAACCCGGCAGGTCTCCCGGCAGGCGTTGGTCGCCTGGCGGGGCAACCAGTACTCGGTACCGCCGGAGATCGCGATGAGTGAGGTCACCGGGCGAGAAGCGCTCGGCGACGACCATATCGACATCGCTACCGCCTCCGGGATCGTGATCGCCCGCCACCGGCTGGCCGCCCCGGGTTCGGGCGCCCAGGTCCGTGACCACGGTCACGTCATAGCGCTGGAAACCCTAGTGCTCGGCCCGCTTCAGGCGGTGGGCGTCCGCATCGCCGCAAGGAACGAATCCCGCCCGGAGAAGCCGCACGCGCCGCCGCACAAGCATTGCGCGACAAAATCTCTGGTCACGCCACCACCACCGATGCAACGGCCCCGGTGATCGATCTCGCCGTCTACGAACGTGCCGCACAGAACAGGAACACTCTGCCATGACCACGAAGAACACCTCCACTGCCTCTCCCACCGAGCCGCAATCGCCAGCAGCGGTCTCGGTGGATCAACAACTGCGCGGTCATCTGGCCACCCTCAAGCTCGATGCGGCTGCCCAGGCTTCCTGGGGTGCTGCAAACCGCCACCGACGAAGCCTGGACGATGACGCAGGCCCTGGAGCATCTGTTGGCGATCGAGGTCGACGCCACCGACGCCCGCCGACTGGCCGGCCGCCTACGGTTCGCGTGCCTGCCCACCACCGCGACGCTGGACTCGTTCGACTACGACGCCGCTCCCGGCGTGGACGCGGCTCTGGTCCGCGAACTGGGCACCTGCGCCTATCTCGAGTCGGCGACCAACGTGTTGCTCGTCGGGCCGCCGGGCACCGGAAAAACTCACCTCGCCGTCGGGTTGGCCCACGCTGCGGCGCATGCCGGCTACCGCACCTACGTGACTACCGCCGCTGATCTGGCCGCCCGCTGCCACAAAGCTGCGATCGAGGGCCGGTGGGCCACCACCATGCGGTTCTTCGCCGGCCCAACTCTTTTGGTGATTGACGAACTGGGCTACCTGCCGTTGCCCGCCGAAGCAGCCTCGCCCTGTTTCAGGTTGTGGCGCAACGGTATTTGAAGACCTCGATCGTGATCACCACCAACCGATCGGTCGCCGAATGGGGTGAAGTCCTCGGCGACACCACCGTCGCCGCCGCCATGCTCGACCGGCTCCTGCACCGCTCAGTCGTCATCAAACTCGACGGCGATTCCTACCGCCTACGCGACCAACCACGCCCGCACCCAAAACCAGCGCACCGCCACCACACCAACCCGACGGACGCTACAGTAGGAGCCACCCACGGGTGGGGAGTTCAGTGAGCACATCTGGGGAAGCTTCTTGAGCCTCGTCACACGGGGGACACGCCAATGCGGTCTGGACTTCAGACATCACCTATCTGACCTGCGGTGAAGGCGATATGTACCCGTGTGTGATCAAAGATGAGCACTCCCTAGCGCGTGTTGGTCGCGTAACCACGCTCCACTATGCGGGGGAACCTCACACCACTCATAACTGTTCTCATCGTGGAGTATCCGATTCCCCGACGGGTCACCGAGATCCGATTGGGGTCGCCGACACATTGATAGTTCCGTTCTTCTAAACGGCGGACCTTAGGGATCTGGCGGCGGAGTCCAGTGAGGTGGCGAGGCTCGACTCAGTGTCAGTTAGGACTGCCGCGGCCTCGATGACGTGGTCGAGCCGGGTAGCAGCGGTTGAGCCCTTGTGCACGGCCGCCTGAGCGACTGCTGTCCATGCTGCAGCCGCTCGGTGAGCATCTCTGGCGAGGTCGCTGGTTGCAGCGTCGCCTGTCAGGCGGGCGATGTCGTCGCAGCCACACGCGAGTAGTCGTCGGAACAGGCCACCACCCGTACCTGCCTTCTCGATGAATGCACCGAGACTGAATAGGTGGACTTCGAGCACGTCGGTGGGCAGCTCATGCCAGAGCATCACGTCAGAGGATAGTGCTAGGGCTGCGTCTATTCCGTGTGTCCCAGAGTGTTCGACAGGGCCGGCGATCGTGGATCCTGCGGGCGCGCGCATGCATGCCGCAGATTGCGCGAACGCCTCCGCAGCCACGACGGCGATTGACGGTAGCGCCTCGGGCCAGTCAATGCGGAAGAGCGTATGTCGGGTCGGCTCGGGGAAGGTCATCGAGCGTCGGGCTCGCGCCAGCGCGTCGAAGGGAACCTGTTGAATTTCGACGCGATCGTTGTCTGCGACGTAAGCGATTTCTGCGTCGCTGTCGTAGCCCACTATGACGATATCGTGGCGACTCATGCGCAACTGAACGCGCAGGTAGGGCAATTCAGCAATTTCGGCCCACACGAGCGCGGGCCGGCCGCGGTCGAGTTCGTCGCGGACGAGATCCCACCCTAGCTGGGGATCGTCGGTGGACCGGACCTCCACCGTAGCGCCGAGACGGCGGGGGAGGTCCATCTCGAAGTCAGGACCACGTCCTACCAGATACAACGGCGGCACGAGGGCGTCGGTGCGAACATACGTGAGCGAGAGTGCTCCGCCCAGAGCGAACACCAGACCCTCGTTCGGTGGCCCGTCGAAGCCTAGTCCCGCCCACTCCATCAAGTCGCGCATCGCGCTGGAGCCGCAATGGCCGCCCATCCGGTGTGGATAGGTGTCGAGCAACGACTCGGACATTGTCATGGTCTCCCTAGTGGTGGTGGACACTGTGGCGACGGGATCTGGCCGACAGGTGGTGGCACGGGTGTTCGAGCGGGCAGTGACCTGCGGCGGTAGCCCGCCGGAGCGCACACTATGCGCGGAATGCGTCGGACGGAGCTGGCCGTCCCGAGAAGATCAGAGGGCCGTAGGCATGCCGCAGGCCCGCCAGGATTTCCTCGAGGGGCAAGTCGTTGTAGACGCCGCGTTCGTGCACGTACTCCATGTGCGCGGAGCCGTCCGCCGCGTGCGCGTGAAACAACGCGTCGCGATCGCCGGTGAAGTCGATAGGTGGGACCCCGAATCGAGTGCACAATTCAATGTTGAACGCGGGTGTAGCTTTCAACCAGCGCCCCTCGATGTAGACGTGGCTGTATCCGTGATATACGAAGACGTCGGTTCCCATGAGTTCGCGCAGCGCGTCGGTCTGCAGATGATTGCGTACATCGGCGAAGCCGAGCCGGGCCGGTATGTTTGCAGCGCGGAACGCGGCTGTCAGTACGACCGCTTTGGGTACGCAGTACCCACGTCCGGACTCGATGACATGGCTGGCCCGGTAATGATCGGGCTTGTCAGAGACGGTGTAGGGGTCGTAACGGATCTGGTCTCGGACTGCGGCGAAGAGGCGCCGCGCCTTCTCGCGATCGGTGTCCGCGTCGCCGACCGCGTCTTGGGTGAAGGCCTGCACGGTCGCGTGATGGATGTCGAGGAAGGTCGATGCTGTGAGCGCCGCCGCCGGCCTTTCCGCTGCCGCGGGTGATGTGGTCATGGTGTGGCTCCGATCAGTTCGGACCTGTCGAGCGACGAACGCTGTGCGATCGTACGCTTCGCGTTCATGAAATCCTTGGGTCTGTTGACGCAGTCCGCGGCGATCAGCTCGCCGTCGTTGAAGTAGTAACAGGTGAAGTCACGGTCGTGGTCAGGGTCACCGCTGACCAGTACCTCGTCGTACCCGGTGTTGAGCCCGGCGATCTGCAGCTTCAGATCGTATTGATCGGACCAGAACCAAGGCAGCGCGGTGAGACCGGCTTCGTTGCCGCAGATGGTCGCTGCCGCGACCTTGGCCTGCTCGGTGGCGGCCGCCACACATTCGAGGCGGACGCGCCTGTCGTACCGTGCGATCCGTTGGTTGACGCAGTCGCCGGCGGCGACGATGTCGGGGTCGCTGGTGCGTGCATGGTCGTCGACGATGACTCCGTCGTCAACCTCGAGGCCCGCGGCGACCGCGAGATCCGTGTTGGGAATGATGCCGACACCGACGATGACGAGGTCCGCGGCCAGGGTCTCACCGTCGGCGAGGACCACCTCTTCGACTCGCCCCTCCCCGCGAAAACCCTCGACCAACGCGCTGGTGCGAACATCGACACCCTCGGTCCGGTGGATACGGTCGAAAAACCTCGAGACCACCGGCGCGGTCACCCGCTTGAGCACGCGTTCCGCAGCCTCGAGAACAGTGACGTTCACACCCAGAGCTCGAAGTGAGGCGGCCGTCTCCAGGCCGATATAGCCGCCGCCGACGATGACGGCCCGGCAACCTGGCACCACCGCGGCACGGATGGCCTCGACGTCGGTGGCAGTGCGCAAGTAGTGGACGCCCGTCAACTCGGCGCCCGGAACGGTCAGCGTGCGGGCGCGCGCGCCGGTGCACAGTGCCAGCGTGGCGTAAGACACCACGTCTCCACTGCTGAGGGTGACGGTGTGCGCGGAACGGTTGATCGCCGTCGCCGTTCCGTCCACGAGCTCGATCCGCTGCTTGTCGTAGAACTGACGTCCGCGGATCGCGCAGTCATCAAGCTGTGATGCACCTGCCAGGTATGCCTTGGACAGCGGTGGACGCTGGTAGGGGAGCCTGCCCTCGTCGCCGATCAGCAAGACATCCCCGGCCCATTTCTCCTTTCGGAGAGCGCCCGCGAGTTGGACGCCGGCGTGGCTCGCGCCGAGGATGACGACCTGATCAGCCGTCACATTTCCCCCTTGGGGGTCAGGCGAACCATCATCTTGCTGATCCCACGGACAAAGTTCGATTGCACGTACTCCGGCTCACCCACCACCTCGATGTTGTCGAAGCGAGGGAGGAGCTCCTCCCACAGGATGCGTAGCTGGAGCTCGGCGAGCCGGTTGCCCATGCAGCGGTGTACACCGAAACCGAACGCGATGTGGTTGCGGGCGTTGGCCCGGTCGATGATGAGCTCGTCTGGACGCTCGAAGACGCGCTCGTCTCGGTTGCCCGAGGCGTACCACATCACCACCTTGTCACCCTTGCGGATGAACTGGCCGCCGAGCATGACGTCCTTCTTGGCGACCCTGCGCATGTAGGCAAGAGGGGTCTGCCAGCGGATGATCTCCGACACCGCGTTGGGGATGAGGTCGGGGTTGGCCTTGAGCTTCTCGAACTGCTCGGGGTATTCGTTGAGGGCCAGCACTCCGCCGCTCATGGAGTTGCGGGTCGTGTCGTTGCCGCCGACGATCAGCAGCACGAGGTTGCCGAGGAACTCCATGGGGCGATCGTCGAGGAGGTTCTTGGTGTCCTCGTTGCTCTGCAGCATGGTGATGAGGTCGAAGCCAGGCTCTTCGCCAGCCACGGTACGTGCCGCCTTGTCCCGCCACAGCGAACTCAGGCCTTGCGCCATCGCGACCATCTCACGGAAGACCTTGTCGTTGTCCGAGGGGCCGCCGTTGGCCTGCTCCATCGAGGTCGCGAGGTCGGACCATTCGACCAGCTTGTGCCGCTTCTCGTAAGGGAAGTCAAGTAGCGTCGCGAGCATGCGTGCAGTGAGTTCGATCGACACAGTCTGGACCCAGTCAAACGGCTCGTTGAGTGGGAGGCCGTCGAGGACTTCGCGGACGCGCGCGCGGATGAGCCCCTCCATCTCGCGAAGGTTCTTCGGAGCCACCACGCCCTGCACTGCGGCGCGTTGCTTGTCGTGCCGGGGTGGATCCATCGCGATGAACATCGCGATGTCCATGAAACGCGGGGGCCTGCCGATGATGATGAACGGTTCGGCGGAGAACGCCTCGTGATTCTTGTCGACCGCGATGATGTCGGCGTGTCGCGTGACCGACCAGAACGGACCGAACGGGCTCTCCGAACGGAAGTGCACCGGCGCCTCGTTGCGGACACGCTCGAAGTACGAGCGCCACATACCCTGGCGATACAGGAACGGGTTGCTCAGGTCGATTTCGGCGAGATCGACCTCGTCCACCGGCGGGATCGGGGTCTCGGTGAAGATCTTCTGGCCGTCGGTCCTTGTGACGATTCGGCGGGTCTTGTCATAGACATGCGCGCCTCGGATCTGAAGGTCGATCGGGATCATTGATTGCGCCTTCTCGGCGACGGTGGTTGCGATGCTCATGATTGCATTCCTTCGTCGTTGCGGGTCAGAGTTGGAATTCTGGGAGGCGAACAGTCAGGCCGTCCCACTCCTCAGTCGCGATCATCTGGCAGGACAGCCGCGAGGTCTCTTCCCGTTCCGGATGCATGCTCAGCATCTCTTCCTCGTCCTCGCCGCTGTGCCCGACGGTCTTGATCCACGCCGGGTCGACAATGACGTGACACGTACCGCAGGCCGCTTCGCCACCACAATCACCGTCGATGCCGGGGATCGCTTCGTCGACGGCGGTCTGCATGAGCGACTTTCCCTCCACGAGATCGACTTTGTAGTCGTCTCCGTCGTGGGTGGTGTATGTGATCGTGGCCATGGCCACCTCCTTGCACGTATGAGGTTCCCCTTAAGTGTGTATGGGCGAATCCGACCGATCCATGTGCAAACGTTGCAATCTGTTGTTAATTTGGCTCACAAGATCCGGGACTGTCGATAAGGGGTCAGTTTCCGGCCGCCGTTGACACCAGTCCCACTGGGTTTCGGCGCCCGGCGGATGCTCGATCACCGTATTGGCCCGGTCGGTCGCGGTTGCACAGTCGGTGCATACCGGACGCAAGTCGCGCGCCCGGATCTACCGGGTCAACGTTTGATATGACTGCCGGTAGCCGAGGTCCTCGAGTTCGTCGCACAACGTGCGCGCCCACAGATGCG
>NZ_WXYI01000039.1:0-6397 GCF_009872315.1 Gordonia sp. YY1
GCCTCAACATCTGATGCCCCAGCAAGCTCCTAATCCGCAAATCGGCGGCGTGAATTCTGGAATGGACTTCCATGATGCTTTCCCTTTCCGATTTAACAACTAAACGATCCTAAAATCTCCTTTTCTTTTCTGTTCATTGATGCTATTATCTGCGTTACTCAACCAACCATAGAGGACTAAAGGCATGGCACTATACAGAGAAGGTAAGGCGGCTATGGCCGCAGACGGAACAGTTACCGGGACTGGCACAAAGTGGCAATCATCGCTTTCGCTGATTCGCCCAGGCGCTACTATTATGTTTTTGTCGTCTCCAATTCAAATGGCAGTCGTAAACAAGGTGGTAAGCGACACTGAAATTAAAGCCATCACCACAAACGGCGCTGTCGTAGCGTCTACTGACTACGCGATACTGTTAAGCGACTCGCTGACCGTTGATGGTCTGGCGCAAGATGTTGCGGAAACCTTGCGCTACTATCAGTCGCAAGAAACCGTAATTGCGGATGCGGTCGAGTTCTTTAAGAACTTTGATTTCGATTCCCTGCAAAATATTGCTAACCAAATTAAGGAAGACTCTGAATCCGCGGAAGCAAGCGCTACGGCTGCGGCGGCGTCTGAAAGCTCCGCAAAAACTTCAGAGACCAACGCCAAAGCGTCTGAAAACGCGGCAAAAAATTCAGAGGTTGCAGCGGAGACTGCAAGAGAACAGACGCAGCAGATCATCAATGATGCTGGCGAACAGTCAACGCTGGTGGTTCTTGCTCAACCTTCTGGGGCCAGCAAGATTGGCTTGCCTGATGGCGGAACACTAGATGACGCTATTAAATGGGTAACGCCAGAAATGTTTGGTGCTGTTGGCGATGGTGTTGCTGACGATTCTGATGCATTGCAAGCCGCAATGAATGCTTGTGTTGATTTCGTGTGGCAAGGGAATGTTTCTGATACTGATTCTAGTGGGGCAACTGTTAAATACTATTTGATGCTACCAGGTCGGTATCGTTTCACCAGAACTATGCTAATTCCGCCTTATCTCCGAATGAGTGGAATTGCACAATCTTATTTGGGTGACCCAACGAATAATTTCACAAAGTTCATACCAGATTTTTCCATGCAGGATGGCTATGCATTTGAATCACTAAACCTTGATCAAACAGGTACGCACACGGCAAAGGTTGATTCATATTCTGCTAGTGCGAGCGACAGGCGAGAAGTTACTCGCTGCCCTGGGTTACTATTGGAGAATTTCTCCGTTGTTGCTGGGGCCAACACTTCCCTGAAGGGGATTTTCAATTTACGCCTCACACATGGTGGCGTACTCAAGAGCATCTGTGGCCGCATTACAACCAAAGCAGCAGTTGGGGCGAACCTCACCTGTACGTGGAATGGTGCATTCAGGGATTGCATTTTCAGGACTGCAACAATTGCTCTGACAATGAGGAATAACGTTACGACCTGGCTGTTTGATAACTGCTATTTCCAGACTACACAAGGGCCAAACCCACTGTCTTGGTTTACTGATTTCCCTGATTTCTACGGCTATCCGACAAGACAAGCCTGGACAGCTTGTGTTGCTGGCTCATGGTCGTCACCACATTTTAAGGATTGCACACTAGAAAATTCTCAAAATGGCTATAGGCTTCACAGATGCCAGGGCGGTTCTGAGCACGGAACTTACTTTGAGAATATAGAGGAAGAATGCTACGCCCTCATGGAGTGCGTAATGAGCATGACACCTGGTTATTTTTACAATAACAAAGGGGCAGCAGCCACCACACGCATGGTGTTTTTGTCAGGGTCTCCTGCAAACTCGGCAAGTATTGACATGACCAATACTAACTACTATAGCCAGACTGTTGACCCATATGACTGTCCTGGCTCCAGTAAGTTGGTTGTAAAACACGCTGGCGATATGCGAACCAGGATGAAAATTAAGTACCCTAACAAGGTTATTTTTAACTGTTACTCTCAGTTTTCTGGTTATTGTGATATTTACATATCGGAATCAGGTAATGACAGTTATAACGGGTATAGCTCAAGCTATCCAGTTAAGACATTGCAGGAGGCGTTACTTCGCTGCCAACCTAATTATAAAAACAGAATTTATATTGCTGCTGGTAATACGGTAACAACAACTAAATACTACTCAGATGGCTTAGGGCCAAACAGAAGGTTTTTTGAGAATTTTGACATTCAGGTTATTGGTGATGCAACAACCAAGCCAACTTTGGTTATTGGTGAAGATTCTGGCTGGCTATCAGGAGTTGGGGTTAAGGACGGAAGGATTTCATTCAAAAATTTGAATATTACTCTAACGCTATCCTCATCAACAAGTGCCGCAGCCATTGCATTTGGCGCTCTGGTTTATGTTTATGGTGACTGTGGGGTTTCATTTGATAACTGTACGATATCAGGAAGTGACGCCACTTATAAACCGTTCTTGGTGTCTCCCGCTCAGCGGGCTGGTGTGGTAAAACTATCGCTGAATTCATGCTCATTATCAAATATGAACATAATTCAGGGATCGAATATAAGCGGTCTTGGCCTTGCTTATATCCTAAACCACTATTCTTGTGCTTTTTCTTCAGTTGCTGAGGGTAGTACAACCGCTAAAATTTACTCGCGTGCAATCGCGTAAGGATAAAAAAATGTCATTTACAGTATCAAAGCAGTGTTCAGTTGTTAAGAATTATCCTGAACTTGGCATAGTAAAATCCGCTAATAGTGAAACACTGAACGTCACATATGAGGCCATTATTGTGAATTCGGTGGACGCAGGGGTTGCGGAAGTGCAGTTCAGCGTAAAATCTGATGATATTGGTGAGGGAATTATCACGTATTCTTTCAACCATAACGGATTAGATAATTTATTGGTTCAGGCTGAAACTGCATTAAAGAATAGTTTTAACTATTTATAATGCCCCGCTTTTTGCGGGGGATAATTGCGAAACATGAGGCCACAATAATGGCATATGTAACGATTCACACCAGCTATGGCCTGCAACGGTTAGCGCAGGCCGAAAAAACAGGAGTTGACGAAAAAAACATCACATTTTTGCGATATGAAATATAAGTATATCAATACAACATAAGAAAAAGGGGCCATTCGGCCCCTTTTCCACATCTATTATTCACATTAAAATAAAGCGCCCAGCCGGGCGCTTTTGTCACTAGACTACTATTCTATTTCCTTTTCTGTACGCCGATATGTATGCCCTCTCTCTGATAAAATAATATCACCAAGAGCGTGGTGGTGAATTGCTTTATGCTACCACCTTCCACGATCCGGAGCCTCGAGACATAATGCAGTAACCAGCCTCAAGGGTGCTGGTGCCAGTCCCACTTACGACAATCTCAACCAAAGTATCCTTCGTGTTGATGCCCGTCGCAACACCTACAGCAGTTAGGCGAGCACGTGTTGATTCCCCTGCATCTCTGCCATTATACGTTTGAGAAGATACCCTTACGCCATTAACATAACACTCAACGATAACCGAGCCAGTCTTGTCGCCAGCATCCCAGCGAATTAGTCCGAGAATTGCGTAGTTTTTCCCTCCTTTTTCACTTGAATCATGGTGCACGACGCGTGATTTCCATGCCGACCCAACTCTCGTCGGGAATGGCCCCATTGCCGCGATATCTCCCACAAAACTATTTGCTTCAACCGAGCCGCGGAATATCCCGTCGGTTGCGTCGATGGTGCCATGAAATGAACCGCTATCAGCCTCAATGTGCCCCCTTACAGTTACGCCGCTGAACTCAGCATTCCCGTTTTTGTCTATTGACCATCCTCGACTACCTGAAACATAGTTGTTGGACTGAATAAGGTTGCCGATCTTCGCGTTGGTAATCGAACCATCCTGAATGAGCGCGTTATTCATGAAAACCTGGTCATTCTGCACAACAAACGGCAAAGTGTACGCTCCAGACTCCGCATTTCGGATGATAGCGAATCTATCAGCAATAAACAGAACTTGAGAAACAACGTTGTCACCTTGCGCGGCAAGTTGTAGAGCCATCCCGGAAGTGTATTCCTGCCCGTTGTACGACAGTCATAGCTTCATTGTATACATGGAGCCAACTCCATTAACGTCAGCCCATGAGTCGAGTTTCTGATCTAGCGCTGCGGAGTTCTGGCCAATCCTTGCTGATAGAGCCTCCTCGGAAGTAACGCGCGCCTCAGTTTCATTGGCTAGTGCCTCGTTAACTTGAGTTAATCCAGCATTGAGGTTTTCGTTGAACTCTGCCGAGATCTGGTTAACCTGCTGCACCCTGGCTTCCGTCTCATTTGCTATGAGAACTTCTGCGCGTTTAATTTCAGCTTTCCTCTTGCCATTCTCCTTTCTCATTATTCTAACATCGCCATCATTCGCTAATGCGTTTTGAATGATACTGTTCGCGTATTCATTGAGTTTTGCCGCGCTATCCTGCGCACTCTCATGAAGTTCTTTCATCGCGTCGCTGTCGAGGATCTCATCCAGGATCACATCCGTGATGGCGTTAACGTCAGTAGACGACATGCCGCGAGCGTAATCAGTCCATGCTGAAACGTTGCCGATACGGTCTACACTTCTGGCTTTGTAGAAGTTCACGTAGCCAGCGGGCAAAATTGAATGCCAGTATTCAGAGGCCGGGTAAGGAATCAGGGTAAGCAGGCTTGCATCCTGATCGGTTCCGCTTTGCGACTGGTAAAGTTCAATGTATGCCGTGTCTTCCGCACCTTCAGGCATGGCCCACTTAACGCGAATGCCAAAGATCTCATCGTCCGACGCAAACAGGTTAATCGGGCCTTTTGGCGCTCCGACTTTCCCGGTCAGTGTGGCGGTTGCCAACGCAGACCACGGAGAAGCTACATTCCCGCCGCTAATGCACCTCACGCGGGCCTGATACTCGCCAGCATAGATGCCTTCGATATCAACCTGCGTTGTCGCGGTGCGCGGGACGTTGTTCCAGTTACCGCCATCCTTGCGCCATTGCACCTCGTACAGTTTTGCATACTGCACGGCAGACCAGCCGATCACCATCGTGTCGACGATCATTCCCTGAACAATGCGAGAAAACGAGCTAATCGTTAAGTCTTTCGGAGCGCCCATTGACTCCGGGTCGACACCCGAAGTTGGTCGGCTATCGGTAATTACTCCGTTGTCGATCGCGTCATACTTGTTCGGGTTGTACTGCGTAGCCGTGATGGCAAAGGTGAATTCGTCGTCATCACTACCCTTTTCAATCCGGGTTACTACATACTGTTCCGCTGCAAGCTGATCGCTCTCGATCAGGAATACGCTGTCCGGCGCAACGTCAAAATTAAATCCCACGTTTAGCGTTAGGGTTTTACCGTCCGCCGAAACGCTGGCGATTGTGCGGCGCACAGGCTTTCCGTCGTCGGTATTAAGGATCAGAGTGTCGCCAGCCTTCGCGTCGCAGCGGTAGGCCAGGAACACCTGCACGCCAGACACCTCCATAACGCGGCCTGATAGCACCAGGTTAAAGGCCGATTGCCGGTGCGGACCTCCCACGTAAATTACATCGCCGCAAGAAGGAATCATACCTTCCAGACCAGTAGAAAACGAAACGGTTGTGGCGCTTAGGTTCGTTTGCAGAATCCAACGCCCACGGCGGTTCGCCTCCGTCCTTCTGGTGCATCCGATCGCTGTAATGCTGGTCGGGTTGTGGCCGAACCGCATGGCTGCGTCAGGGTTGAATACTGGTTCAACATCCTGTTCGTACTGGTTTTCTTCGTCGTCGAACATGACGTTGCACGACGTATACATCGTCTTTTCGCTTGGGAACGTCCTAACGAAAACGCCATCAACGACGTTATCAGCCGTAAACAGGTACACAGGATCGCGCGGCTTATCGACGATAATCGATAGGCTTTCACCGTTGTAGAACGTCATTCCACGGAACGCGGAACAAATATCCCTTACCAACTGGAACGCCTCAACCTGCGACTGAACAACTACATCCATCAAATAGCGCGGTTCCATCCCGCCGCGATTGTCAGGAACAAGTTCATCACAATATTGCGCCACCTCATACAGCGACCACTTATCAACCGGGATTCCTAACTCACGCTGGTCTAAACCATAGCGCTGATTCATGATCAGATCATAAAGAACCCAGGCCGGGTTATTGCTCCACGCTCACTTGAAAACACCGTCCCACGTTCCGGAGTACGTGCGATTAATCGGATCGTAGTTTCTCGGAACCTGAATAATCTTCCATTTCTTTTTGAGTGAGATAGTAGGGATCTGATTTTGGAGCAGGTCGCTATCGAACTCAACGTAAAGCATGGCCGTTAACGGGTAGCGGAATTTTGCATCAATAACTTCAGCGTAGGATTCAACCCGGAAAGCGTCGACAACTTTCACCCCGTCAGCGTCCGGCGTTACTCGACTAACGC